>JAXDJY010000333.1:0-4714 GCA_034667445.1 Actinomycetota bacterium
TCCCGGCGGAGGATCTGCGGCATCACTACGTGGATCTCCAACGAGACTCGACCGTGGCCGATGTACTCGCCGCAACCGGCCGGCAGTTGCGGTCGACCGAGCCCGTGAAACGCGAGACCTATATCGGCACGGCGATCGACCAGGGCCGGACCTCGGGCGTGCTCACGGCCGCCATCGTGAACGGCGCGCTGGGTGCAGGCCCGGGGGCGCAAGGACCAACGAACGCGCGACCGCCCTACACCCCGGTTCCCTACTCGGTGCTGGCCGGCCGAGACCGTGGGCCACTGCTGCTGGACCCGGTGCGCACCACACCGATCCACAGCTGGCACGTCGCCCGAGGTGCACCGATGGAGAACGTCGGCCAATGGAAACGTCCGTGGTACTTCCCGGCGCCGGGTTCGGCCGAAGACATGGGCGCGGCCGTCCGGCGCGAATGTCTCGCGGTTCGCGGGGGCATCGGCGTCATGGATGCATCCACGCTCGGCAAGATAGAGATCGTGGGAGCGGATGCCGCGACATTCCTCGACCGGCTCTATACGAACCGGATGTCGACGCTCGCCGTTGGTTCGATCCGGTATGGCTTGATGCTGGGGCTGGACGGGATGGTGTTCGACGACGGTGTGGTGATGCGACTGGACCGCGATCGTTTCCTGGCGACGACGACGACCGGGGGAGCGGCGCGCGTGCTCGATCACATGGAGGAGTGGCTCCAGACCGAATGGCCGGGTCTCCATGTCTTCTGCACGAGTGTCACGGAACAGTGGGCGACCATCGCGATGAACGGTCCACATTCGCGCGAGGTCTTGGCCGCGTTGGGCACCTCGCTCCCGGTGGACGCCGCGGCGTTCCCGTTCATGACGTGGCGTGACGGCGAGGTCGCAGGCGTGCCCGCGCGGGTCGCCCGCGTGAGCTTCAGCGGGGAGCTCGCCTACGAGATCAACGTACCCGGGTGGTACGGGCTCTCGATGTGGAAGGCGGTGATGGAAGCTGGTGCAGCGCATGACATCACGCCGTACGGCACGGAGTCGATGCACGTGCTCCGCGCGGAGAAAGGCTTCGTGATCGTCGGGCAGGACACGGATGGCACCGTAACCCCACACGACCTCGGGATGGGATGGATCGTCCGTCGTGACGATTCCGATTTCCTGGGTAAGAGATCGCTACGCCGAGCAGACACGGTTCGTCCCGACCGGAAGCAGCTGGTAGGACTCCTGCCCGTGGAGCCAGACCAGCTGCTTCCCGAAGGGGCGCAGCTGGTCGAGACGGATACCGGCGTGATCCCGATAGCGATGGTCGGACACGTGACGTCGTCCTATGACTCGGCCACCCTGGGACGAACCTTCGCACTCGCGATGGTCGAGGGCGGCCGTGCGAGGATCGGTCACACGCTGTTCGCTCCGCTCGGCGGACGGACGATCGCCGCCGAGGTCACCGCACCGGTGTTCTACGACCCGGAGGGAGCGCGGCGCGATGGCTGAGCCTCGGAGCCCCCTGGCAGATCGCGCGGAGGATCTGGCTCGGATGACCGACATCACCGACGGCGCCGTCGTGGTTGCCGAGGCTCCCTCCTTGACCCAGCTCGACGTGCGTACGACAGATCCCGGTTCGCTCGGACTCCCGATGGTCCCGAACACGTGGACGCGCCCGGACGACGGCAGCGAGGCGCTCTGGCTCGGTCCGGACGAATGGCTGCTGATCGGACCCACGGCGACGACTCGTGCGGAGTCCGTCGTGGACGTGAGCGCGAACCGCGCAGTGCTCGACTTAACCGGACCAGGTGTCCGCGAGTTCCTCTCGAAGGGATGCTCGCTCGACCTGCACCCCGACCATTGGGCCGACGGCGCCTGCGCACAGACGATACTCGCCAAGGCGCCGGCCATCCTCCAACAACGGGAGACGGCCACGAGGGTGTTCGTTCGGCCGTCGTTCGCCGACTACCTGGTGGAGTGGTTCATTGCCGCGGCGCGCGGCTGATCTGGCCCTGTCGCCTCTTGCGCGCAGGTGTGGCAAGCTGCTCGCCATGATCAGCGCAGACCGCCTCGCCGCCCTGCCGTTGTTCGGCGAACTCGACAGCCACGACCTTCGGATCATCGCGGCCCGGGTCCGCGAGGTTGCCGTGGTTGCGGGCGACGTGCTCATGGAGCAGCACGCGATGCCCGCAGACGTCTACATCCTGGAGGTCGGGAACGTGGAGATCTCGCGGGACGGCGTGGTGATCAGCACGCAGGGTCCGGGTTCGGTGGTCGGTGAGATCGCGCTCGTCGACCCGCAGCGCCGGACCGCCACGGTCCGGGCCACGAGCGATGTGCTCGCGATCGCGATCGGCATCGAGGACCTGCAGGTGATCGCCGAGACGATGCCGGAGATAGGGCGCGACCTCCAGGCTATCGCCGCGCACCGCGTGGCCGAGCTCGGCGACCTCACCTGACCCCTTTCACACAGCGCGCCCACTGATGTGGATCAGGCGGGCAACGGCGCGATACGGATCCCGCCGGCCGGCTTCCCGTTCGAGCGTGAGCAACCGGTCGAACCGATCGGCCGGCAGTTCGTCGGGAGCCGCGTCCGAGAACAGCCGCACGCCCACCCACGAATCCATCGCCCAGCCCGACGCCGTGAGCAATCCGCCCCACTCCGCGATGGTGCGCGACCGGTTCGGGATACCGAGGTTGCCGCTGGCAACGGGCTCGTCCAACAGACGGATCGCCTCGTCGTAGTCCCCGGCGAACGCGGGGCGCACGGACAACCCATCGCGGTTCTTCTCGAGTAGGGACATGGCGGCTCCAGGACGTGCCACCGATCGAAGCGCCGACAGCGCGGCGCCCGGATCCTCGAGGTAGAGCAGCACCGCATGGCAGCACACCGCGTCGAAGGGTTCCGACGCCAGTGGGGGAAGTGGAACGAGCGGCCCTTCGACTATCTCGATGTCCACATCGGCGGCCGATGCCTGCTCTCGCGCCACCTGCAGCATCCCGGTGGAGGGGTCCAGCAAGGTCACCTCGTAGCCGAGTCGGGCGAGCGGGATCGCGAACGCCCCCGATCCACCGCCGGCATCCAACACGTGGGCGGGGGCGGGCGGGAACGAAGCCTCGATGCGCTCCAGCACCAGCCGCAGCCTGACCTGCCCTCTGGTTGACCCGTAGTGCTGGTCGAACCATCGGGCTTTCTCATCGAACCCTGACGCCATGCGGGCACTGTACCGACGAAGGAGAGCGGGTTCCCGGCCTAGTCGCCGAGCTCGGCGAGCATGCGTTCCTGCCACTCGAGGGTGGCGCCCACCTGGTTGAACGTGAAGAGGTGGAGGGCTTCGACCTTCGCCCCGGGATCTGCTAACGCGTCGGCCATCCCGACGAGCAACGCATCGGGCCCGAACTTCCCAGGCGTGAGCAGCGAGCCGACCATCTTCCGGTTCTTCTTCAGGTAGCGGGCACTGTCCGCTATGCCGATCCGCGCGGAGATGGTCATGAGCTTGGTCAGTTCGGCGACTCCGGGCGTTCCGAGGTGGACGGGGAGCGCGACGCCGGCCGACCGCATCGCGCCGATCCAGGCGACGATCGCACCCGGGTTGAAACACATCTGCGTGGTCATGTAGCTCGCGAAGCGCTGCTTCTCCAACAACACCTCGAGCAGCCGATCGCTCGGGATATCGACGTGCCCCTCGGGGTAGGCGGGGACGCCGATCTCGGTGAACGGATGCCCAGCTTCCTCGATCGCGCGGATCAACGCGAGTCCGTCGTGGAACTCGCCCTTGTCCTTCGCATCCCCCCCGACGACGAATGCCCGCGTGAACCCGGCGGCCGAGCACCGGCCCAGAACCTCGAGCAGATGCGCACGGTCGCGGATCATGTGCGCCGACAGGTGCGGCACGACCGCGTGCCCCATCCGCGCGAGGGTCTCGGCGAGCTCGAGGGTGGCTTCGATCCCGTGGCTCGGCGATGCCGTAACGGTGACGACCGAGCCCGCAGGGAGCTCCGCCGCCTTCTCGGCAGCGTTCGACAAGGGGATCAGCTCGAACTTCGGCGCGACGACCAACGCCCGTACCGCCGAAGCTTGACCATCGGTCAGGTTCGCCGTCCTCCGCTTCCTCACAGCCACCACTCGCATGCCTCCGGCCTCACACGTTCGAGTCGGGGAACGATGCCTTCTTCTGCTCGATCCACTCCCGCAACTCCTGGTCCACCGCCTCGTCGATCGCCGGCGGTTCGTAGTCGGCGAGCATCTTCTTCCAGACCGCGCCCGCCCTGGTAATCGAGTCCTTGGCCCCTTCCAGCTCCCACTGCTCGAAGCTGTTGTTGTCCGCCACGTTCGAGCGGTAGAAGGCCGACTCGAAGTTCGCGAGGGTGTGGGGACTTCCCAGGAAGTGCTGGCCGGGGCCGTTCTCGACGATCGCGTCCAGCGCCTGCCCGTTCGGCGTGAGGTCCACACCTTTCGCGAACGCGTGCATCATGCCGCACTGGTCCGCGTCCATGACGAACTTCTCGTAACCCATGGTCAGTCCGCCCTCGAGCCAACCGGCCGAATGCAGGACGAAGTTCACGCCGGCCAGGATGGTCGGCTGCAGGGTGTTGGCCGACTCGTAGGCGGCCTGTGCATCGGCGAGCTTCGACGCGGTGAGGCTCCCGCCGCTCCGGAACGGCACCCCGAGCCTGCGGGCGCACGCCGCGAGCGAGTACAGGACCAGTGCCGGTTCGGGCGTCCCGAAGGTCGGCGCCCCCGA
>JAXDJY010000334.1:0-3016 GCA_034667445.1 Actinomycetota bacterium
TTCAACGCCGGCTCCGCGCTCGCGGCCAACAACCTGTCGGCGCACGCGTTCGTCAACACCAACACCGCCGCAGCCATGGCATTGCTGGGGTGGATCGCGGTTGAGAAGGTCCGGAACAAGAAGTCGACGACGATCGGGGCCGTATCCGGCGCAGTAGCCGGGCTGGTCGCGATCACCCCTGCGTGCGGGTTCGTCAACCTGTTCGGCGCCACCATCATCGGTTTGGCCGCAGGTGTGTTGTGCTGCCTGGCCGTGGGCGTGAAGTTCAGGCTCAAGGTCGATGACTCACTCGATGTGCTCGCCGTTCACTTCGTGGGCGGCGTATCCGGAGCGCTGTTGATCGGGTTGTTCGGGACGGCCGCGATCGGCGGTAAGGATGCGCTGTTCTACGGCGGCGGCGCCGGTCTGTTCGGTCACGAGGCGCTCGCGGTCGTCAGCGTGGCGATCTACTCGTTCGTCGTCTCCGCGTTGATCGCACTCGCCATCAAGAAGACCGTCGGGTTGCGCGTGAGCGAGGAGAACGAGGAGATAGGACTGGACCTCAGTCAGCACGGTGAGAGTGCCTACGACTTCGCTCACGAGACGAGCTGAGGAACCGTCAGAGCCCGGCTGCAGGTTCAGCTCTCCTGCTCGGATGCCGATACCTGGACCATGACAACGTTTCGAGGGCGACGCGTGGGTGCCGCCCTCCTCGGTGCGGGTATGGTGCTCCTGCTGCCACTCATCCCGGTCACCGCCAATGCCCGCACCGTCGCCCCCAGCTACCAACCCGACGCGTGGCTCAAGTTGTGCGGAGCCGGAGACACCTGCAAGCACGCGCCGCCCCACCCCTACAAGGGCGAGGACATCTTCAACACCACGGGGGATCACCAGACCGTTTCGGCCCGGATGGAGGAGGGCAACAACATCCGCTTCTGGATCCTCCTCGAGAACGACGGGACCCAGGGCGACACGTTCACGATCAACGGCTGTCGGGGCAACGGTGCCTACGTGATCGACGCGGTCTCGGTGGGTGCCCTCAAGGCGCCGCAACCCGCGCCGCACATAACCCACGGGTTCAAGAACGGCACGGCGACGTTCACGTTCCCGCCTTCCAGTGAGAGCAGCGATGTCATCCTCACCCTGAACATCCTCGCGAAGACCACTCTCCCCGGCGTGCATTACGCCTGTCCCATCCTCATCACCTCGGAGGGCGATCCAGGGGCTGCCGACAAGGTGATCGCCAAGATGGTGACCGTCTAGGCCCACCGCGCACACTCGCCGGCCCATCGGGTCGACGCCGGGCGGGCGGCGGACGAGAATGACCGGATGCCGCCGCCGTCCACCTCCCCCGCCCGCGACGAGCGACGCGTGGTCACGGCGCTGTTCGCCGACATCGTCGGCTCGACCGCCTTGGGGGAGACGCTCGATCCCGAAGAGCTGAAGCTCATCATCGGCGACGCGGTGCTGCGGATGATCGGGGCCGTCGAGGCCTACGGCGGGATGGTGAAGGACCTGGCCGGGGACGGCCTGCTCGCCCTGTTCGGCGCGCCGGTGGCGCACGAAGATGACACCGAACGTGCGATCCGTGCCGGCCTCCAGATCGTTGACGACATCACCGGCTATGCCAAGGAGGTCGAGCAGGCATGGGGGATCTCCGGATTCGCGGTGCGCGTCGGGGTAAACACCGGGCCTGTGGTGACCGGAGCCGTGGGTGGAGGCGAGCGGGTCGAATACTCGGCCCTGGGCGACGCGGTGAACACCGCTGCCAGGCTCCAGTCGCACGCGGAGCCGGGGTCGGTGCTGGTCGGGGAGGAAACCTATCGGCTGACGGAGCAACTATTCGCGTGGGGCGAGCCGAGACAACTGAGCCTGAAGGGCAAGGCGGAGCCGATCGTTGCCAGGATCGTCGCACCGGGCGCTCCGGTCCAAAGAGCCCGGGGGTTCGCGGGGGTGGAGACGCGCTTCGTCGGCCGCGCGAGGGAAGTCGAAACCGCACGGCGCGCGGTGAACGCCGTCGTCGGAGGTACTGGCGGGATCCTCTACCTGGTGGGCGAACCCGGGATCGGGAAGAGCCGCCTCCTCACGGAGATCCACCAGTTGTTCGACGCCGCCCGGCCGCTGCACGGTCACACGCTCTGGCTCGAAGGACGGTGCGTTTCCTACGGGGAATCGATGCCCTACGGCCCGTTCCGGGATCTCCTGCGGTCGTGGCTGGGCCTTTCCGCCGAGGACCCCGAACTCCGCGTGCGGGTCACACTGAGACGCCAAGTGGCGAGCGTCTTCGGCGACCGAACCCTGGAGATCTACCCGTACCTGGCCTCGCTCCTGGGGCTCACGCTGGAGCCCGACCTGGCCGCGCGCCTCGCCGAGCTCTCCCCCGAGGCCCTCCAGTTCCGAAGCTTCGAAGTGGTTCGCGATCTCCTCGCGCGCCTGGCGCAGGACGGGCCGCTCGCGGTCGCATTCGAAGATCTCCACTGGGCCGACGCCACCTCGCTCCAGCTGCTCGAACGCCTGCTCTCGGACACGGAAACGGCCGCGCTCCTGCTGGTGCTCACATCCAGGACCGAGCGCGACCACCCCTCGTGGCGCGTGAAGGAGACCGCTGCCCGCGAGCTGCCGCACCGCCTGTACGAGATCGCGCTGGAGCCGCTCACCGGCGACGCGGGCCGGGAACTGCTGCACGACCTGGTCGGGCGCGACACCCTCCCCGACGACGTGCAGCAACGGATCCTCGGACCCGCCGAAGGGAACCCGTTCTTCTTGGAGGAGCTCGTTCGCTCGCTCGCGGACCACGGCGCGCTGATCCATGAAGGCGGTGCGTGGCGATTCGTGCACGAGGTCGACGTTGAGATCCCCCCGACCGTCGAGAAGGTCATCTTGGCGCGGCTCGACCGGCTCTCGCCGGCATCCCGCGAGACCGTCCTCGCAGCCTCGGTCCTCGGGCGGCAGTTCGGGCTGTCGTTGCTCGAGGCGGTGGCGGAGGGCACCGACCTGGGCGCCTCCCTCACGGATCTCCAGCGCCTGGACCTTGTTC
>JAXDJY010000335.1:0-2661 GCA_034667445.1 Actinomycetota bacterium
CCCTCGGAGCGCTCCTCGAGATGATCCTCATCGTCGCCAACATCGGCTCGGCCGTCGTGCTGTTCCCGATCCTCAAGAGGCAGCACGAAAGCCTCGCCCTCGGCTACGTCACCACGTCGAGAGCACATTCATCGCCATCGGCATCGTCAGCCTCCTTGCGATCGTGACGTTGCGGCAGGACGTCGGAGGTGCAGGCGGCGCGGGCTCGCTCGTCACGGTCGGCAGGTCGCTCGTCGCGATCCACGACTGGACGTTCCTGCTCGGGCCCGGCTGGGTCGTCGGCGTAGGGAACGGCTTGATCCTGGGCTACCTGATGTACCGAACCGGCCTCGTGCCTCGGGGCATGGCGATCCTGGGGCTGATCGGGGGTCCGCTGATCATCCTCTCGGGGACCGGCGTGCTGTTCGACCTCTTCGAGCCTGGTTCCGCGCCGCAGGTCATCGCGACGATCCCGGAATTCTTCTGGGAGTTGTCGTTCGGCATCTACCTCGTCGTCAAGGGGTTCAAGCCGTCCCCGATCCTCTCGGGGGATAGCGCGCTCATCAGGGTGGGCGAGGCGCCCCCTGCGGTCATGACGACCGCCGGCTAGATCCGACGATCGCTCTTATCCGCCACCGGGCGGGGTGCTCGGCGTCGGATTCCATGGAGAGCCCTGGCAGTCGGTCCGGAGTGGGCGTGGGTGGGGTGGCCGAGGCTGCTGGTGGAAGTTGAAGTCGTAGGAGAGGTCGCTCGCTGTGCGATCGCGCTCGGTCATCGACGGAAGTCCCCAGTTCTCCTCGATGAACTTCACGATCGAGTCGAACTCACCCTGGTGATGGTCGACGAAGCCCTGTTTCGCATACGGGGACAGGACGAGCAACGGCACCCGGAAGCCGACGCCGAAGCTGTCGAGCTGCGGCGGCTTCACGTGGTCGTAGAACCCACCCCATTCGTCCCACGTCAGGAAGATGGCGGTGTCGTTCCAATCCGGGGACGTCATGATCGCGTTGATCACCTTGGTCGCCCAGTTCTCCCCGTAGCAGAAGTTGAAGTCCGGGTGATCCGAGAGCTCCATCCTCGGCATGATGTAGGTGACGGCCGGGAGTCCTGCGGTGTTGATATCGCGAACGACGTTATCCACCGGGTGGACGTGCCGGTCCCACTGCGGCGAGCGGAAGATGTGGCGGATCGAGGAATACTGGGACCAGAGGTAGCCGGGCTGATCGGAGTCGGCCGCGTAGTAGGCCCAATCGACCCCGCCCTTGGTGAGCCCGTCGCCGATGGTCGGCACGTCGAAGCACGGGTGCTGCCAGCTCGCGTTGCCATGGCCGTCCACCACGCGGACCTTCTCCTCGAGTGGGGCGTCGCACCCCCACGTGAGCGAATGCAGACCCGGAAGCCGAATGGGGTTGTCGTGAACGCCCGCCGACTGGCCTGCGATGGCATAGAAATGGTTCGCATAGGAGGGCCCCATCTCGGCTGAAAAGAAATCGTCGGACAGCACGTTGTTCTGTGCCCAGAACCAGTAGTTCGGTTCGTCCTGCTTGGACATCTGTGTGTAGGAGTACCGGTTCGAAGCGGCGTCCTGGTTGAACCCGTCCATCTTCCCGCCGTCGTAGGACGTGAGGGCGTCGGAGAAGCTGTGCGGCAGGTCCAGCGCCGCCTGGTCCGTGGCTGGTGTTAGCGGCCGTCTGACCCCGTGGTCCCAGCCGAAGGTCGCCCCATTGGCTCCCGGGAACGACCCGAAGAGATGATCGAAGCTTCGGTTCTCCTGCATGATCAGGACAACGTGCTTGATGGGCCATCTCGTTTCCGGCTCCGCCGCCGTGGCTGACGGACGCGCCGAGGGGCCGGCCGTCGCGGTGATCGGGCCTCTCGTGCCCGTGGCCGCGCTCGTCGTCGGGCCACTCGTGGCGGAACAGGAGACGGCGAGCGAGAGGACGAGCAAGCGTGTCGACCGCGCGGCGCCCGTTCTCATCGGCCCGGAGTCTATGCCCCCAGGCTCGTCACCCGCCCATCCGATGTGCGACCATGTGAGTCCCTCGACCGAAGGCGCACGGGTTGGCCGAGAAGAAGACCTCCCGCACCTTGACCGCCGTGATCCTGGCGGCGGGTAAGGGCAAACGGCTGAAGTCCAGCACACCCAAGGTCTTGCATCCCGTCTGTGGCAAGCCCGCCCTCTGGTACGTCCTGCGGGCCGCCCGTGCCGCCCGCCCCACGAAGATCGTCGTCGTCATCGGACATGGGGGCGATGACGTTCGCGAGGCGGTGAAGAGCTGGCGCATCACCCCCCCGCCCGTCTTCGTCGAACAGCCGGAACAGCTCGGAACAGGCCACGCGGTCCTTGCCGCCGAGAAAGCGGTCGGGAAGTCCGACGAGGTGCTCATCGCGAACGGGGACTTCGATCCCGTCCGGCCCGAGGACGTGCGCTCACTCGTCTCCCTGCACCGGCGGCGGAAAGCGACGGCGTCGCTCATCTCCACGGTGCTCGACGAGCCGGGTGGATACGGCAGGATCGTTCGCGAGGACGGTCGCGTGACCGACGTCATCGAAGGCATCGATGCCAGTGCCGAGGTCCGCAGGATCCGCGAGGTCGGTACCAACTGGATCGTGTTCCGGCGCGACATCCTCTTCGCCACGCTGCCGATCCTGGACCGGAACAACCGACAGCGCGAGTACTAC
>JAXDJY010000336.1:0-3501 GCA_034667445.1 Actinomycetota bacterium
CTCTGCCTACTACCTGCGACAACGGGGGGCGGATGTCGTGATCCTGGAGCGCGAGCGGGTCGGGAGCGGGGCATCCAGGGGGAACGCCGGGGAGATCTGCCCGTCCGGCGTCGAACCACTCGCCGCCCCCGGCATGATCGGCGAGTCGGTGCGAAGCGGTCTTCGGCACGGGGGAGCCCTCTCCCTGCGACCGTTGGGAGGAGCGGATGTGGTGCGGTTCGCCCTCCGGTTCGCGTCGCTGGCCAATGAGCGCGACTACCAGCGCGGGTTCCGAGCGCTCGCAGGGTTGGCCCGTCGGACATACAACCTCTACGACGGTCTCGCCGAGGACGGGATCGGATCGCACAGACGCGCGGACGGCTACCTTTATTGCTGCTCGACTCGGGAGGCCGCGGAGCACCATCGCGCAGCGCTCGACCCGTTGGTGGAAGAGGGCCTCGCCGAGCCGCCCGGCCCGGTCCTCGTCGGCAAGGACTTGCGCGACCTGGAGCCGGCGGTCGGAGAAGGCGTCCGAGCCGGGTTCCTCCTGCCGAACGAACGGTGGATCGATCCGTCCAGATTCGTCGACGACCTCGCCGGCGCGCTCGCAAGGATGGGTGTTCGGATCGTCGAAGGGGCGGCCGTCGCATCGGTGCAGGAGACCGGTGCAGGGGTGACCGTATCCGGACCTTTCGGGGCGGAGGAGGGTTCGGCGGCGTTGATCGCCGGCGGCGCGCGGTCGAAGGAGCTCTTGTCGACCCTGGGTCTCCGCACACTGTTACAACCGGGGAAGGGTTACAGCTTCTCCGTGATGCCCGACGTCATGCCGGCGCACGCGTTCTACATACCGGATGCCCACGTCGCGGCCACCCCGATGGGGCAGCGCCTGCGCATCGCGGGAACGATGCAGATGGACGGGACCTACGACCGGTTCGACCGGCGGCGGATCGCACACATCGTGTCGGCGGTCCGGCCATACGTCTCCGGAGTTAACTGGGACGCGCGAGCGGACGAATGGGTCGGCCCCCGCCCGATGACGCCAGACGGATTGCCGATGCTCGGTCTGGTCCCGGGGTGGGAACGGACGTTCGTCGCGGCCGGCCACAACATGATCGGCCTCACGCTTGCACCCACCACCGGTCTCGCGATGGCCGATCTGATCACGGGGAACGACCCGGGGATCGATCTCTCTGCGATGGCGCCCGGCAGGGCCTCGGTCCGAGCCCGACCTAGGTTCGGTGGAGCGTGAACCAAGCGGCACCGAGTGGCGTTGTCCCTAGTTCGACCTCTGCCAGCTCGAAGGCGTAGCCGAATCGCCTGCGGATCTCGCGTTCCCGGGTGGGGTGCCTCCCCGGGCCGCGTAGCGCGGGTCCGAAGGCGAACATGAGGAGCGTCCCTCCGCGGCTCGTCAGCTTCGAGACGCCCTCCGCGTAGGCCCGGCGGCGCCTGCGGGAGACGGAATGGAAGCAGCCGATATCGAGGACGAAATCGAACGGTCCCTTCACTCCGGCGGCGGCGAGTTCTGTCACATCGCCCCTGAGGAAGGAAATGGCGCCTCCTTCACGCTCGGCCAGCTTGAGGCGGGCGGCTTCGATCGCCAGCGACGAGAAGTCGACGCCCACGACTTCCCATCCTCGCGAGGCGAGGTAGAGCGCGTTCGTCCCTGTTCCGCACCCGAGATCGAGGGCGCGCCCCGAGGGGAATCGGGGCTCTCGTTCGATGAGGGCGACAACTTCGGGTGGCGTCACACCGGTGTCCCACCGGGCGTGACCCGATCGATACATCCGTTCGAACGAGGCTCGTCGCATCGCTGCTGGCCCGCCTGGATTCGAACCAAGACTAAGTGATCCAGAATCACTCGTGCTACCGTTACACCACGGGCCAATGGAGCGAGGTCGATGCTACCAACTCGCTTCTAGCCCGGCCCGGTAGGCTTCGCGACATGGGTTTGACCCCGCTCCTAACATGCGGCTACCTTGGTCGTAGGGGACGCAAGGAAAGGGAGCTTCGATGAACAAAGGTGGTTTGGCCGCAGAGGTTTCCAAGCGCACAGGTCTGAGCAAGGCGGACGCTGCGCGCGCCGTCGATGCAGCGATCGACACGGTGCGCGACACCGTGGTGAAAGGCGAACGAGTGACGCTCGCCGACTTCGGAACGTTCGAGAAGAAGCATCGGAATCAGCGCGTGGCGCGTAACCCCCGTCAG
Source organism: Actinomycetota bacterium (assembly GCA_034667445.1). GTDB lineage: Bacteria > Actinomycetota > UBA4738 > UBA4738 > HRBIN12 > JANXVR01. The sequence goes on from JAXDJY010000336.1 coordinate 2,185, forward strand.
CCGGACGTGCCGATCACCGTGCCGGCTCGGGACCTGCCATCGTTCACTCCCGGTAAGGAATTCCGTGCCGCAGTTCTCAGCGGCAAGAAGCGCCGCTAGTCACTCGAACGTCACCAGTCGGAGCCGACGCGCAACCTTTTTTCCCGATGCATCGGCCAGGTCGAAGATGACCCGCTGGCCGATCCGCAAGAGCCGGATGCCCTGACCTTCCGTTGACGCTGCGTCGATCCCGATCTCGCTCCGGTCGTCCATGAGCAGCAAGCCCGTTCGTTCGCTCTCGTTGTAGTGCTTCACGGTTCCCTGAGCCACAGCGCGTCCTCTCAAGCTTTCACGGTGATGCGCGAACGCAGGTCCATATCCTCGCAGACCTCGCGGGTTCGCCCACTCTTGCGATCCCCGAGCACGGTGAGGATATCGTCTGGGAGGTCCAGGTCGAAGCCGATCTCCCGAAGCTCCACCACAGACGTCGGGATATCCGCCTCCGCGGCCTCTTGGAGGTGGCGCCGATAGGAGTCCGGACCGAACCGCGCGGGGATGACCCCCGGCGGGCGCCTGAGCAGCAGGTTGGTCCCCGCTCCGTCGCTCGCCGGACCCAATACGACGGGTCCAAGCGTATGCAGAGCTCTCGTCAGCGCGGCGAGCGTGACGAACGGTGTGTCGGGTAGCAGCACCGCGAGCGTCTCCGCCTCGCGACCTTCCGCCTCTTCCTCCACCTGTTGCATCGCCGCCGGCAACGATGGGGTTTCCTCGATGATCGGTGTGACCCGACGCCGAACAGCGATCTCCAGCACCGCCTCATCGGGGGAGATCACCCACGTCTCCCAACCGGTCAGCTGCTCCGTCACGTCGAGGACGTCTTCGAGCATCGCCAGCGTGAGGACCGCCCGCTCCAGGGGAGTGAGGAGCGGCTCCAGCCGGCTCTTGGCCTCGGAGAGAGATTTCACGGGAAGGACGATGGCGCGCACGGGTCCACAAGCCTAGCCGAGCCGCGCGGTAAGCTCACGGCTCGCCCGCGCCGACGTACCACCTCGACCCGCCTGAAGGAGGCCGATACCCGTGTCAACGCTGGCACTCACACTTGCCCCGTCCCGATCGCATTCGTCTGCACGCCTGGTGTTCCAGGTTGCATGCGCCGCGGCGGGCAGCGCGCTCATCGCCGGTCTTGCCCAGATCTCCATCCACCTCGGATTCACGCCCGTCCCGATCACCGGCCAGACGCTGGGCGTGCTGCTGGTCGGCGCCGCCTACGGACCGGGTTTGGGCACGGCGACGGTTTTGCTCTACCTCCTCGAGGGCGTTGTTGGATTGCCCGTCTTC
>JAXDJY010000337.1:0-2686 GCA_034667445.1 Actinomycetota bacterium
GCTCGCGTCAAGGGGCGGGCAGCATCGCTATCACCAACGCCGGCACGATCCCCGACCGGGGCCTCTACGGCGTATTCCTGCCCGACGGGACCAGGGTCGGCGAGCTCGACGAAGAGATGGTCTATGAGACCCGTTCTGGAGAGGTGTTCGTGCTCGGGGCGTCGTCCTGGCGCGTCGAGGACATCACCCGTGACCGCGTGGTGGTCTCACCCGCCCCGGGGGAACCCGGCAAGATGCCGTTCTGGCACGGCAGCAAACCCGGCCGTCCGCTCGAGCTCGGCCGCGCACTCGGCGCCTTCACGCGAGAGATCGCCGGGAGCGCGCGGGAGGAAGCGCTGGTCCGGCTGCACGAGCGGGGAGGGCTCGACGATCTGGCCGCCGAGAACCTCGTGACGTACTTGGAGGACCAGCGGGACGCCACGGGGTCGATCCCTGATGACCGAACGGTCGTGGTGGAGCGGTTCCGTGACGAGTTAGGCGATTGGCGCGTCTGCGTCCTGTCGCCGTTCGGCGCCCGCGTGCATGCGCCGTGGGGACTCGCCATCGAGGCCCGGCTCGCCGAACGGATGGAGCCCGGCGGGCAGGTGCTGTGGAGCGACGACGGCATCGTGATCCGGCTCCCCGAGGCCGAGACCACTCTGCCGCTCGAGGATCTCATCTTCGAACCCGATGAGATCGAAGCATCCGTTGTCGCGGCGCTTCCCCAGACGGCGTTGTTCGCGTCGGTGTTCCGCGAGGCGGCTGCGCGGGCGCTCCTACTTCCTCGCAGACGGCCCGGGCAGCGGACGCCGCTCTGGCAGCAACGCCAGCGAAGTGCCGATCTTCTGGTCGAGGCGTCGAAGTACCCGGAGTTCCCGATCCTGTTGGAGACCGTCCGCGAATGTGTGCGGGACGTGTTCGACATGCCGGCCCTCCGGGAGGTGATGGCGGATCTGCGGTCGCGCCGTACGAAGCTCATCGGCGTGGATACTCAAGGACCGTCGCCGTTCGCCCAGTCGTTGGTGTTCAACTGGATCGCCTCCTATATGTACTCGGGAGATGTGCCGCTCGCCGAGCGGCGCGCGGCCGCCCTCTCGCTCGACCGGGACCTCCTGCGGGAACTTCTCGGCAACGAGGAACTCCGTGACCTGCTCGATCCGACAGCTATCGACGATCTCGAACTCGAACTCCAACGGCTCGTAGCAGACCGCCCCGCACGGAACGAGGATGACGTGCACGACCTGCTGCTGGTCCTCGGCGAACTCACGCGGGAGGAACTCCGCGTGCGGACCGAGCTGGGCGCATCTCTGGATACGTGGACCGAGCGATTGGTGGCGAGCGCACGCGTCGTTCCGGTGCGGGTGGCGGGGGAGGAGCGGCTGGCGGCGGTCGAGGACGCAGCGCGCCTCCGGGACGGGCTCGGTGTCGCGTTACCGGCCGGGTTGCCCGCGGCGTTCACCGCCCCCTCCGAGCGGCCGTTGGACGGCTTGGTCGAGCGGTTCGCACGGACGCATACGCCGTTCCTGCCACGAGCGGCCGCCGCGCGCCTCGGTGTAGAGGAGCAGCGGGTGCGTTCGGCGCTCGAGGGGCTCGAGCGTGCGGGCCGAGTCGTTCACGGCGAGTTCCGGCCGGAGGGATCGGAGCGCGAGTGGTGTGACGTGGACGTGCTCCGGCGACTTCGTCAGCGGTCGTTGGCGATCCTCCGCAAGGAAGTGGAGCCCGTCGATTCTCCCGTCCTGGCGCGGTTCCTTCCGCGGTGGCAAGGGGCCACCGGCTCGGGACGCCACGGCGGCTCGCTGGCCGAGGCGATCTCGTCGCTGCAGGGCGCCGCGGTGCCGGCATCCGTGCTCGAGTCGGACGTGCTGCCGGCCCGCGTGACCGGATACCGGCCGGCGGAGCTCGACGCGATGTGTGCGGCTGGTGAGCTGGTCTGGGTCGGCGCCGGCGCGATCGGGTCCACCGATGGCCGCGTGATCCTGTGCTACCGGGAACGAGCGCGGTTATTGATGGCTCCGCCGAGCCCCGACCGAGCGCCGGCCGATCCGCTGCACGACGTGCTGCGTTCCCATCTCCGGCTGGCGGGTGCGTCGTTCTGGCCCGACCTCCTTCGCGCCTCCGGCGTGGCCGAACAGCAGCCGGTGCTGCAGGCGTTGTGGGACCTGGTCTGGGCCGGAGAGGTCACCAACGACACCCTCGCTCCGCTCCGTGTGTTCATCAAGGGGTCACCTCGGGTCCGCCCGTCGGCGAGGGCGCGGCCGCGCCCCGGAGACCTGCGCGCCGGCGGGCCGCCCGCGGCAGCCGGACGATGGTCGCTCGTTGCCCCCTCTGTCGAGCCCGCCGTGTCGCCGACCGAAGCGGCACACGCGAGAGCGCTGCAGCTGCTCGAACGTCACGGCGTCCTCACCCGCGAGGCCGTCCTGGCTGAGGGTACGCCGGGAGGATTCGCGGGGGTCTACGGCGTGTTGAAGGCGCTGGAGGAGTCGGGATCCGTGCGGCGCGGCTACTTCGTAACCGGGCTAGGTGCGGCCCAGTTCGCGCTTCCCGGTGCCGTCGAACGCCTCCGCGCATCCGGCACCGACGAAGGCTCCGATCTGGTGGTTCTCGCGGCCACGGATCCGGCACAACCGTTCGGTGCCGCGCTGCCGTGGCCCCCCACCGATGGACGCCCCGCGCGCGTCGCCGGTGCCTACGTCGTCGTCGTCGACGG
>JAXDJY010000338.1:0-2884 GCA_034667445.1 Actinomycetota bacterium
CGAACCGGCTGGGTGAGAAAGATCACGGCAGGGCCGGCCAGGCAGCCGTGACCGCACGACGCCCGGTAGCGGATCTCACCATCGGAGTTCGGAACCTGATCGAGTCTCGTCACCACGAGCGTTCCCACGCTATTCCAACCGAGCTCCTTGGTGACGAACCGATGTGCCACGGCTCCGGGATCGAGGCGCCACGCCACCGACGCATCACCGTGATCCACCGCAGTCTGGACATCTGCCGGGTTCGGCAGCTCCGGCGTGTTGGTCCACGACTCCGGCCAGAGCGTGGGGATCGATTGGGGGACCCATGCCGTGGCGCTCGGCGTGCGGGACGTGTCCGGCCCGGGCCTGCTCACGTGATTGCGGAAGGCCGCGAAGACCCCCCAGGTGCCGGCCACGGCCACCGCGAACGCCAACCCGATCGTCCCCAGGCGTCGGTTGCGGTCGTTACGGATGCGGCGGTCCTGGAACATGCTGTAGGCGTCGGGCGTCGGCGGGATGCGCGTACCGAGGCGTTCGAGCTGCGACTTGAGGTCAGGTTCTGTCATCATCCAGCACCTCTCTCATTGCGGCGCGGCCCTGCGACGCCAGCGAACGAACGGTGGGTGGCTGCACCCCGAGGATCCTGGCGGCGTCTTCGGCTCCGTAGCCGAGCATCTCCGTGAGGATCACCGCCGCGCGCTGGCGTGGCGTGAGCCGAGCGAGCGCCCGGGCCACCGCGTCGCGCTCGTCGGCGGCAGCGAAGGCGTCGCCGGTCTCGACAGCCCCAGCCGCGCGCTTCGCTGCCCGTGCGATACGGCGACCCTTCGACCGATGGCGGTTCATCGCCGTGCGGTACAGATAGCCGGTGGGCTCTTCCATGGCGCTCACGCGGTCCCACTTCTCCCACAGGGCCAGGAAGGCGTCCTGGGTGAACTCCTCAGCCTCCTGCGGGTTGCCCGTCAGCAGGTAGAGCGCACGTTGCAGACGTAGCTGCTCGGCCTGAAAGAAATCCTCGAAGGAAGGGACCATGGGTTGGACCGAGACCTGATCCATCGGTTCGCTCGTGCCCGTCACGCTGGAAGCCTCTCCCATCACCACCATGAACGCACGAGACGTCGGAACGTTCAGAACGTTCTGAGCCGGCGATGGGGATCAAGTCGAGGGGCGAACCGTTTCGCGGTCCCGGCCGTACTACCGAGTAGCGGGCCGAACGAACGGCCTGTACTAGGAGGAACCATGCGCAAGTCCCTATTCGGCAAAGCGGCACTCGCTAGCGTCGCGCTCGCGTCGGTGCTGATCTTCTCAGCGTGCGCCAAGTCCGCGAGCACCACCCCGGCGGCCGGCGGCACCGCCACGAGTGGAGGCGGGGGTGGCGGTGGAGGCGCCGTCACGGTATCGGCGAAGACCGTGTCCGGCGTCGGCAAGATCCTCGTGACATCGGATGATCTGCCGCTCTACTACCTGAAGACGGAGACGAACGGTTCGATCAAGTGCTTGGACGCCTGCGCGGCTGCGTGGCCACCCTTGCTGCTTCCTTCGAGCACCGACAAAGCATCGGCCGGCCCGGGCGTCATGGGACAGCTGAGCACGGTCGCGCGACCGGACGGCACCACGCAGGTGACCTACAACGGGATGCCGCTCTACACGTTCGCGAGCGACACCGCCGGCAACGCCACCGGTCAGGGCGTGAACAACTTCTACGCTGTGAGCGCGAGCGGAGCCGCGGGAGGTCCAACCCCTACAGCCACCAAGAGCAGCAGCGGCCATTACGGCTACTGAGATCGGCCACACCTCCTTCACAGGAACGCAACGAACGGAAGAGCCTACGGCGAACATTTCGCCGTAGGCTCTTGCCTATGCCATCCAGACCGCTAGGCAGGCTTCCGCGCGCATTCGTCGCCGTGGCCGCCTCGCTCTCGCTGCTGATCGGTGCCGCCTCTGCATACGGGCTGGTCGTCGTGCAAGTGAATGAGCGTACGGGCGCGGTCGCGGGGTTCCAGCAGCCCACGGGCACCGGCCCGACGACGACGCCGGAAGCGACGGGTCCTTGCACCAACCAAAGCTGTAACTACTTGATCCTGGGATCCGACTCGCGGATCGGTTTGGACAAATCCCAGCAGTCGGCGTTCGGAAGCAACACCGATATCGGTGGATCGGCGCGTTCTGACGTGATCATGCTCGTTCATACACAGGTCGGGCAGAAGACGACGATCCTCTCGTTCCCTCGCGACCTTTGGGTGAACATCCCCGGCCATGGGGACAACAAGATCAACGCCTCGTTCGAGGGTGGGATCAGTGGCGGGGGCCCACTTCTCGTAGCCAAGACGATATTTCAATTGACTGGCCTGAAGATCACGCACTTCCTCTACGTTGACCTCGCCGGGTTCCAGCACGTAGTGGACACGATCGGCGGCGTCGACATGTGCATCCCGGCCTTCGACGTGAACACACCCGGGAATGTCACGCAGGAATCGGCCACGGGTGCGACTTCACAGGTCTATTACGCCGCGCCCGGCCACATCGTGGATCCGAACACCGGCTTGGACATCAAACCCGGCTGTCAGACACTCAACGGCACCCAGGCGCTCGCCTACGTGCGGTCGCGCAGCTTGCCCTGCGACTTCATCCCGGACTTCGGCCGCATCGGTCGCCAGCAGGCGTTCCTCCGTTCGGTGCTGAACAAGCTGCTCCAACCGAGCGAACTTCCACGGCTGCCCGGCATGGTGCAGCCGGTGCTGGCCAGTCTCAAGCGCGACTCGGAGTTGAAGATCGGCGATCTCGTATACCTCGTGGGGCAGTTACAGGGCGTTAGCACGGGGGACGTCGTGTTCCGAGACGTGCCGGCCACCCCATCAACAGCGCAGCCGTCGTGGTCTTCCATCCCACTTGACATCTTGAAGATGCA
>JAXDJY010000339.1:0-7428 GCA_034667445.1 Actinomycetota bacterium
CTTCGCCCGTCTGGCTAGGATGAGGGAGCGACCCCCTGAGGAGGAACCCAGCTCATGAGCGTGAAGATCGGCGTCAATGGATTCGGCCGGATCGGCCGGAACGTCTACCGAGCGGCACGGAAACGAGGCGTCGATCTCGAGTTCGTCGCCGTGAACGACCTGGGGGATGCCAAGACCATGGCCCATCTCCTGAAGTACGACTCCGTGCACGGCAGGTTCCCGGGCGATGTCGCCGTGAGCGAGAACGGCTTGATGATCGACGGCAAGGAACTGCTGGTCCTGGCCGAACGCAATCCGGCCGATCTCCCGTGGAAGGACCTCGGGGTGGAGATCGTCTTGGAGTCGACCGGAATCTTCACCGACCGCGACAAAGCGGCCGCACACCTCGAGGCGGGGGCTCAGAAGGTCATCATCAGCGCCCCCGCTAAGAACGAGGACATCACCCTCGTCCTCGGGGTGAACGACGACGCCTACGACCCGGCCACCCACCACGTGATCTCCAACGCATCGTGCACCACGAACTGCGTGGCACCGATGGCGAAGATCCTGGACGATGCGTTCGGGGTCGAGCAGGGCTTCATGACCACCGTCCACGCCTACACGAACGACCAGCAGATCCTGGATCTGCCCCACAGCGACCTCCGGCGCGCCCGGGCCGCGGGCGTGAACATCATCCCGACCTCTACCGGTGCCGCGAAGGCGACGGGGCTCGTCCTTCCACACCTCAAGGGCAAACTGGACGGGATGTCCATGCGCGTTCCGGTGCCCGACGGATCGGTCACCGACCTCGTCGCCACCTTGAAGCGCGAGGCAACCGTCGCAGAGGTCAACGCCGCATTCAAAGCGGCGTCCGAGTCGGGTCCGCTTGCCGGCAAGGTTGTCTACACGGAAGATCTCATCGTGTCGTCGGACATCGTCGGCTCCGATGCCTCGTGCACGTTCGACGCGAGCGCAACGATGGCCATGGGCAACGTCGTGAAGGCCATCGGCTGGTACGACAACGAATGGGGCTACTCGAACCGCGTGGTCGATCTCGTAGAGCTGGTCGCGTCCAAGCTGTGACGCTCCGCACGCTCGATGACATCGGTGACGTAGCCGGGACCCGGGTATTCCTGCGCGTCGATCTGAACGTCCCGCTGGAGCATGGTGCCATTGCGGACGACAGCCGGATCACGGCCACCGTTCCGACGCTCGCAGAGCTCCTCGGCGCCGGCGCGAGGCTCGTCTGCGCGTCCCACCTCGGTCGGCCCCGCGGCCGCGTGGATCCAGAGCTCTCGCTGGCACCCGTCGCCGTTCGCCTGGCCGAGCTGCTGGGCCGTGACGTGCAGCTCGCCGAGAGTCCGTCACCCTCGCTCGAGGATCTTCCCGATGCCGACGTCGTCCTGTTGGAGAACCTCCGATTCGATCCGGGTGAGGAGGAAGACGACCCCGCGTTCGCCGGCAAGCTGGCCGACCTCGCCGACGTGTACGTGGACGACGCGTTCGGCGCGGCGCATCGCCGGCACGCCAGCGTCTCGGCGCTGCCGGAACTCATGCTCGCCTCGGGACGAGCCGCCGTGGCCGGCCGCTTGTTGGCGAAAGAGGTCGACGTGCTCGGCCGGCTCTTGGCCGATCCGGCCCATCCCTACGTCGCCATCCTTGGTGGCGCCAAGGTCTCGGACAAGCTCTCCGTCATCGACGCGCTCTTGGAACGTATCGACTCACTCCTCATCGGGGGCGCGATGGCATTCACGATCATCGCCGCGCGCGGCGGTGCCGTCGGCAGCTCCCTGATCGAACCCGACCGGTTCGCGGAGGTGCGGGCGTCGATGGACAAGGCTGCAGAGTTCGGTGTCCAGGTCGTGCTGCCGGTCGACGTGGTGACCGCACCCAACAAGGATGCCGCGGAGGCGGCGGGCACAGTGGCCGCCGGCGCCATCCCGGACGGGCAGATGGGCCTCGATATCGGCCCCGAATCCGTGCGCGCGTTCGCGGATGTCATCGCGGGTGCGAAGTCGGTGCTGTGGAACGGGCCTATGGGCGTGTTCGAGCATGAGCCGTTCGCGTCGGGCACCGATGGTGTCGCTAACGCCGTTGCCGAGTCCAACGCATTCAGCGTCGTCGGCGGCGGGGACAGCCTGTCGGCGGTGAAGCGAGCGGGTCTCGGGAACCGCTTCGACCATCTCTCGACGGGTGGCGGGGCTTCGTTGGAATTCCTGGAGGGACACACCCTCCCCGGCATCGACATCCTGGAGGACTGACATGGCCGAACGCCGCCCGATCATCGCGGCCAATTGGAAGATGCACAAGACGCACCTTGAGGCCATCCAGGCCGTCCAGAAGTTGAGCTACCTCCTCGACAGCACCGACGGCGAGAAGGTCGAGGTCGTGATCTGCCCGCCATTCACCTCGCTCCGCTCGGTGGGCACGATGTTGGATGCCGACAAACTTCCGTACGCCCTCGGGGCGCAGAACGTGTACCCGGAGGACAAGGGCGCGTTCACGGGGGAGGTATCACCCTCGATGCTCGCGGCCCTGAAAGTGCGCTACGTGATCGTCGGCCACTCCGAGCGCCGCCAGCTCTTCAACGAAGACGACCTCTTCGTCAACAAGAAGGTGCGTGCGGTGTTCGCGACCGGAATGACGCCGATCCTCTGCGTGGGGGAGTCCCTTGAGGAACGGGAGGCCGACGGCACCGAGAGCAAGGTTGCCCAGCAGGTTCGCCGTGCGGTGGACAACGTGACCCCGGAGCAGGCGGCCACCATCGTCGTCGCCTACGAGCCCATCTGGGCGATCGGGACGGGACGAACGGCCGAACCGGCGGACGCAGGCCGGGTGGTTGATGTGATACGGGCTACCCTCGGCGAGAAGTTCTCTGCGGAGGTGGCGGCGGCGGTTCGCGTGCAATACGGCGGGAGCGTCAAGCCCGGCAACATCCGCGAGTTCATGGCACATCCCGAGATCGATGGCGCGCTCGTCGGAGGTGCCTCCCTGGACCCGGAGGAGTTCGCACTCATCGTGAAGTACCGGTAACGGCATAGGAAGGACCACCTCCACCATGAAGCTCCTCTACGTCTGTCTGGACGGGCTTGGCGACGATCCGATCCCGGCCTTGGACGGCCGCACACCGCTCGAGGCGGCGGATACGCCGAACATGGACATGCTCGCCTCGCGCGGCCGAACGGGGACCACCGTGACGGTCGGGCCCGGGATCGCGCCGGAGTCCGACATCGGTGTGTTCGGCATCCTCGGCTACGACCCGCAGGAGGAACACCCGGGTCGCGGCGTGCTCGAGGCGATGGGGATCGGGATGGACTTCCGTGACGGCGATCTCGCCTACCGGATCAACTTCGCTACCACGGATTGGCCGGACATCGTCGATCGCCGGGTAGGGAGGAACCTCACCTCGGAAGAAGCGCACGCGCTCGCCGACGACGTGAACCAAAAGCTCACGCTGAACGACGCGAGCTTCGAACTCAGGGCAACCATCGAACACCGCGGCGCACTGGTCATCCGGGCCACCGACGGACGTCCGCTCGGATCTAACGTGACGAACACCGACCCCGCGTACCGGCGCGAAGGGAACCTCGGCGTCGCTCTCGAGCACTTCGAGCCGAGGGTGGCCACGTGCGAGCCGCTCGATGATTCCCGGGCAGCCCGGAACGCCGCCGATCTCACGAACGCCTTCGTTGAGCGGTCATCGAAGGTACTGGACGCCGCCGAGGTCAACCGTCGGCGGGTCGCCGAAGGGAAGCTTCCCGGCAACCTCATCCTCACCCGCGATGCCGGAGACCATCTGCCCGCGCTCCAGCCGATCGCCGAGCGGTTCGGCATGCCGTGGGGCTGTTTCGTCGAGATGCCTGTCGAACGGGGGATCGCCCTCGCACTGGGGATGGAGCCGGTCGCCGCTCCACGGCTGGATCCCGCGGGGTTCGGCGCCGCCGCGGAGGAGGCGTATGCCGGATGGGCGGCGATCGCGTCTGAGGCGCTCGAGAGTTATCAGGCGGTCTACGTCCACCTCAAGGGCCCCGACGTTCCGGCACACGACGGCCGGGCGGAGGACAAGCGAGACGTGATCACGGCGATCGACCGCGCCTTCTTCGGTGAAGTTCTCGGTTGGCTCGATCCTCGCTCGACGATCGTTGCTGTTACCGGAGACCACTCGACGTCGTCCCTGCGGATGGCCCACACCGCCGACCCCGTCCCGCTCTTGATCAGCGGGGGGCCGCTCACCCAGGATGGTTCGACCAGTTTCGGCGAGGGGTCTTGCGCCACCGGATCTCTCGGCCAGCTCCTCGGCCCAGAGATCTTGCCCCTGATTCAAGATCTCATGTAAGGGGTGGGGACGTATCGATTGACGAGCGCGCGCGGGATACCCGTCGTATAGTTGGCCGGATGGTGTCGATTGTCCGGTCGAGCACCCTAGAGGGAGCGTGATGGCGAAGGTAGAAGCAGAGCCTGATCAGCTTCAGGTGGCGCCTTCCGCCGACACCCCCAAAGAGATCATCGGGCGCTCTCCGGGGCAGATCCTCTGGCGGCGCTTCCGCAAAGATAGATGGGCTATCGGCGGCATCGTCGTCATCATCATCATCGTCATCCTCGCGATCACCGCACCGCTCTTCGCGAAATGGGTCGGACACCCGGTCAACCAGTCATACGTGGACGAGATGACCGGCATCGGACCGAGCATCGGTATCTACGGCCATGCCCTCGGATTCCCGAAGGGACCGACGCTCCACAACCCGGCGGGGGTATTCCCCTTCGGTGCGGATGGGACCGCGCACGATCTGTTCATCCAGGTGCTCTACGGGGCGCAGACCTCGTTGGAAGTGGCACTGAGCGCGACGCTCATCGAGGTGGTCCTTGGGGTCGCCTTCGGGATCGTCGCCGGGTTCTACGGCGGGAAGATCGACACCATCATCTCCCGGATGTGCGACATCTTCTTCGCGCTCCCGACGCTGCTGCTGATCCTCGGGATCTCCGCCGCCTGCGGCGGTCAGCCCCCGGGCCAGGAGTGTCTGGGCGGATACCTCAAGCCCGGGAAGGGTCTCATCGTCATCTTGATCGGGTTCTTCTCCTGGCCGTATCTCGCTCGCATCATCCGTGGCCAGGTGCTCTCCATCCGCGAGAAGGAGTTCATCGAGGCGGCGCGATCGCTCGGCAGCTCGGGCACCCGGATCATGGTCCGCGACATCCTCCCGAACGTGCTCGCCCCGGTCATCGTCTATTCGACGTTGCTCATCCCGACCAATATCCTCGCGGAGGCGAGCCTGTCGTTCCTCGGCCTCGGTGTCCCCCCCGATGTTCCGTCGTGGGGCTATCAGATCTCACAAGCCACCAGCCTCTATCGAACGGCGTGGTGGACCATGGTGTTCCCCGGTGCGTTCCTGTTCTTAACCACGCTCGCGTTCAACTTGGTCGGTGACGGCCTCCGTGATGCATTCGATCCGAAAACAGCATGATCTCGTAAGGATGGAGTGAGGGACTGAAAGGAGAAGATCCAGCGGGAACGGATCCAGGACCCACTCACCAGGAAGTCACACGTACCGAGGAGGGATAGATGAGTAGATATCTCAGAGTGGTAGCCGCAGTGGCGGCACTCATGCTCGTAGGAACGGCGTGCGGCAATAACAGCGCGAGCAACAGCGCCGGCGGTGGTGGCACCAGTTCGGGCGGCACGCCGGTAAAAGGTGGCACCCTGCACGCCGTCATGACACAAGACTTTTTCCACGGGCTCGACCCGACACAGGAGTACTACTCCGTGTCATGGGAAGCGCTTCGGTGCTGCCTCGCGCGGACGCTCCTGTCTTACAACGGGAAGCCGTCCGAACAGGGCGGCGCGGCGCCGCAGCCCGACATCGCCACCGCGATGCCGCAGGTCTCGAGCGACGGCCTCACGTACACGATGACCATCAAAGACGGCGTGAAGTTCGGCGATCCGCTCAACCGTCAGGTGACGGCCCAGGACTTCGTCAACTCCTTCAACCGCCTTGCAGACCCCTCGGTCAACACCCCGGGCTATTCCTTCTACTACACCGACATCACGGGCTTCCAAGACGTGCTGGACGGCAAGACGAAGGTGGTGTCCGGAGTGACGGCCATCGACCCCAAGACCCTCCAGATCAAGCTCGACCAGGCCAACCCCGACATGAACTACCTGCTCGCGATGTCGGCGACGGCACCGATGCCCGAAGAGGCGTTGAAGTATCACTACAAGGGCACCGAATACGGTCAGTTCATGGTGTCGAGCGGGCCATACGAGTACGAAGGCATGGCCGGGTTCGATCTCAGTTCCAAGAACCCTCCCTCGGGGATGGATATCGGCCGGAACTACGTGTTCGTGCGGAACCCTTCCTACGATCCGTCGACCGATACCCTCCGCAAGGCCTATCCGGACCGGATCGAGATCCAGGTCGGCGGAGAAACGCAGACACTGCTGGACAAGGTGGCGGCCGGTGGTGCCGACTGGTGCATCGACTGCTTGGCCACCTCGGCCACGTTGCAGAAGTACGGCAACGACCCGACACTCACGGACAAGGTAAAGATCTACCCGTCGGACGCGCTGTCCTACATCGGGTTGAACATCTTCCAAGCACCGTTCGACGATGTGCACGTCCGAAAGGCGGTCAACTGGGCCGTCGACAAGAACGCGCTCTGGACACTGGCTGGTGGAGACCCCGCAGGCGTTATCGCCGGTCACTTCATCCCGCCCAGCATGATGGGCGGCCAGCTCGCTACCTACGATCCGTACGCTACCCCGGGGAACAAGGGCAGCGTCACGGACGCGAAGAAGGAGATGGCCCTGTCGAAGTACGACACCAACCACGACGGGGTATGTGATGGGTCGGTGTGTACCGTCACCGACCTCATCGTGTCCAACGACAACGACCAGCTGAAGGGCGCACAGATCCTGCAGCAGAGCTTCGCTCCGATCGGGATCAAGCTCGACATCAAGCAGCTGGCCTATAACGCCCTGGTGACGAAGTGCGCCACCCTCGCGGCACACACCGCCTTCTGCGGTGCGGCCTGGGGGAAGGACTACCCGAGTCCGTACACGTACTTCTCACCGTTGTTGGATGGTGGAGAGAACGGGTCGAACTACTCGTTCATGGGCACCACCGCAGCAGCCCTGACGAAGGCCGGGTACAACGTGCCGGCGGACGGTATCCCATCGATCCACGACAAGATCGATGCATGCCGCGCAACGGCCATCGGAACCGCACAGGACACCTGCTGGGCGAACCTGGACAAGTACGTCATGGAAACCGTCGTACCCATCATCCCGCGACGGTTCCCGACGAACATCGACGTCCTGGGCGCCAACATCGACAACTACTCCTACGATCAGTTCGCCGGGGTCGGTGCTATCGACCAGATGTCATTGGTGAACGGCGGGCAGTAGGACGCACGACTGGTGGTAGAGAGGTGGGGGGGGGGGCGGGGCGCCCC
>JAXDJY010000340.1:0-3240 GCA_034667445.1 Actinomycetota bacterium
TCGTCAATTCGATCAGCTTGAAGGAAGGCGAGGAGGACTTCCTGGACAAAGCACGCAACGTGAAGCGGTACGGAGCCTCCGTCGTCGTCATGGCGTTCGACGAGAAGGGGCAGGCCGACACGCTGGAGCGGCGCGTACAGGTGAGCGAACGGGCCTACAAGCTCCTCACGGAACAGGCCGGATACGACCCGTCCGACATCATCTTCGACCCCAACATCTTGGCGATCGCGACCGGTCTTGAGGAGCACAGCGACTACGCGAAGTGGTTCATCGAAGCGGCGAGGGAGATCAAGCACCGCTGTCCCGGCGTGAAGATCAGCGGTGGGCTCTCCAACCTGAGCTTCTCCTTCCGCGGGAACGAACCGGTGCGCCAGGCCATCCACTCCGCGTTCCTCTACCACGCCATCTCGGCCGGGCTGGACATGGCGATCGTCAACGCTGGGCAACTTCCCGTCTACGACGACATCCCGAAGGATCTGCTCGAGCACGTCGAAGACATCATCTTCAACCGCCGTCCCGACGCCACCGAGCGCATGGTGGCGTTCGCCGAGACGGTGAAGAGCGGAGGCGTGGTCCGTGAGCGGGATCTCACCTGGCGGGAGGCAGACGTGCAAGCGCGCCTCTCGTATGCACTGGTGCACGGGATCGACGACTTCATCGTGGATGACACCGAGGAGGCGCGTCACCTCTACGACCGGCCGCTCGAGGTCATCGAGGGTCCGTTGATGGACGGCATGAAGATCGTCGGCGACCTGTTCGGCTCCGGGAAGATGTTCCTGCCGCAGGTGGTGAAGAGCGCCCGGGCGATGAAGAAGGCCGTGGCCTACCTGGAGCCCTTCATGGAAGACGAGAAACGGATCCTGGTGGCCGGGGGCGGCACCGCGAAGGCCAACGGCAAGGTCATCCTCTGCACGGTCAAAGGCGACGTGCACGACATCGGCAAGAATATCGTCGGAGTCGTGCTGGGCTGCAATAACTATGAAGTGATCGACCTGGGCGTGATGGTGCCGGCCGACGTCCTGCTCGACACCGCCGTGGCCGAAGGCGTCGACATCGTCGGATGCTCAGGCCTCATCACGCCCTCGCTGGACGAGATGGTCAAAGTGGCCAAGGAGATGGAGCGGCGCGGGCTGGAGCTGCCGCTGCTCATCGGCGGGGCGACGACGTCGCGGCAACACACCGCGGTGAGGATCGCGCCAGCGTTCACGCAGCCCGTGGTCCACGTCATCGACGCATCCAGGGTGGTCGGTGTGGTGAGCGCGCTGCTCGACGATGACCGGAAGATGACGTTGGACAAGGAGAACCGCAAGCTCCAAGACCACCTCCGCGCCCAACACGCTGAGCGTGAGAAGACACCATTGCTCCCCTATCGCAAGGCACTGGAGAACCCAACCCCTTTCGAGTGGCGAGCCGAGGATCTGGCGACACCCTCATTCTCCGGAGTCCGCACGGTGGAGGCGTCGATCGCGACGATCCGCCCCTTCATCGATTGGACGTTCTTCTTCACCGCGTGGGAGCTAAAGGGGCGCTACCCGCAGATCCTGGACCACCCCGATCACGGGGAGGCGGCGCGGAGCCTGTTCGCCGATGGACAGGAGCTGCTGGATGAGATCGAACGCGACGCGTCCCTCCAGGCCAAGGGCGTGTACGGGTTCTGGCCCGCCAACGCCGAGATGGACGACATCGTGCTGACGAACGGCCTGACGTTCCCGATGCTCCGCCAGCAGGTGCTGAAGGCCGACGGCCCGAACCGTTCGTTGGCCGACTTCGTAGCGCCGGCTGATTCGGGGTTGACCGACCACATCGGTGCGTTCGCCGTGACGGCGGGCCTGGGCGGCGACGAACTCGTCAAACGGTATGAGGCGGCGCTCGACGACTACCGTGCGATCATGGTGAAGGCCCTCGCCGACCGCCTCGCCGAGGCGTTCGCCGAGTACCTCCATCAGGAGGCGCGGATCGCCTGGGGGCATCAATCCGAGCCGCTCCCCAACGACGCTCTGGTGGACGAGCGGTACCGCGGGATCCGGCCGGCATTCGGCTACCCCGCGTGTCCGGACCACTCTCTCAAACGACGTTTGTTCGATCTGCTCGAGGCGCGCGACATCGGGATGGACCTCACCGAGCACATGGCGATGACACCGCCGGCAAGCGTGAGCGGCCTCTACTTCGGCCATCCCACCTCGCGTTATTTCAACGTGGGTCGGATCGGGAAGGATCAGGTCGAGGACTACGCCCGCCGATCGGGTCAGAGCGTCTCGGAAGCCGAACGGTGGCTTCGGCCGAATCTCGCCTACGACCCGGACTGAGGCCGAGCGGGGGGTTGTCCTGCCCGGCGGTAGGTCGAGGATCGACCCACTGGTAGCGTCTCCCGCCATGACGATGCATCTATGGCACCCATTCGCCGACATGGCCGCCCTTCAAGTGGGCGGCGAGTTGATCCTGGCCCGTGGTGAGGGGTCACAGGTGTGGGACGAAGCCGGGAACCGCTACCTGGATGCCACCGCCGGTCTGTGGTTCGCCAACGTGGGATTCGGCCGAGAGGAGATCGCGCGCGCCGCGGGTGCGCAACTCGCCGCCCTCCCCGCGTATTCGACCTTCGGCGATCTCTCGAACCGCCCGGCGATCGACCTCGCGGAGCGTGTGAGCGCGCTGGCCCCGGTGCCTGACAGCAAGGTGTTCCTCACGAGCGGTGGATCCGATTCGATCGACACGGCCACGAAGATGGCCCGTCGCTACTGGCAACTTGTTGGCCGTCCCGACCGGACGGTCTTGATCCGTCGTGAGCACGCCTATCACGGGATGCATACCGCGGGAACGTCACTTGCCGGCATCCCCGCCAACGCGACCGGCCATGGAGACCTCATCGAAGACGTGGTCCAGGTTCCGTGGGACGACCCGGCTGCGCTCGGCTCGGCGATCGCCGAGATCGGCGAGGAGCGGGTCGCCGCGTTCTTCTGTGAGCCGGTGATCGGCGCAGGGGGCGTGTTCGCGCCACCGGAGGGCTACCTCAGAGCGGTCCGCGAGATCTGCCGGGAAACCGGTGCACTGTTCGTGGCGGACGAAGTCATCACGGGCTTCGGCCGAACGGGGGCATGGTTCGCGTCTACCCGATGGGACCTCGAGCCCGATATCGTCACGTGCGCGAAGGGGATCACGAGCGGCTACCTCCCGCTCGGTGCGGTCCTCGCTGCCCCCTGGCTCGCCGAGCCGTTCTGGGCACCCGGGGCCGGTCTATGGCGT
>JAXDJY010000341.1:0-10515 GCA_034667445.1 Actinomycetota bacterium
CGGGTCTTCGCCGCAACGGGGGCATCTTCATGGTGTGCGGAGCAACCGCCGTCCTCGTGTCCCTCCCGCTTCCGCTCTACTCATGGAAGACGGGAGGCGTGCCGGCAACAGCGAGTGGGATGAACCAGAACGGGGTCTGGCTCATCTTCATCAGCGGGTTCGCGTTCCTGCGCGGCTACTCGGCGATCAGACCGATCGGGTTCCGAACTGCGCTCCCGATCCTCTCGGGAGCGTTCATCATCTGGGTGACCTACTTGCAGTGGCACCAGATCAGCGGCCTTGAGCGGCTGTTCGCGACGGCGCCGGGATACACCGTGGCTCCGGGGATCGGGTTCGGGCTCCTCTGCGTGGGGGCGGTCCTCATCGTGGCCGGCAGTGTGATCCTGCAATTCGTCCCACCGCAGCGGAGTTGACCCGCCGGCCAGTGAAGCGTTTGCGCGCGAGCCACCGTAGGTGTAGGTAAACCACCAACACGTCCAACGACAGAGGGGATCCGTATATGTCGCCGAACCAAAGCCCGAACCTATCCCGACGAGACTTCCTTCGCCGTGCCGCCCTTGCCGGGGTTGCGCTCCCCAGCATGTCCGCGATCCTCGCCGCCTGCGGTGGCGGCGCGCAATCAACGGTGGACACCGGCGGAAGCCGGAACGGATCTGGCGGCGGAGCCAACCCGTTCGGAACCGGCGGGATCGCCGGCGCGGACTACCCGTTGGCGCGCCTCGAAGCCCCCGTCACCTGGACGGTGAAGTCCGACAACCCGGTCATCGACAGTGGCCTGAAAGCGGAAACCGGCGCCACGGTTCGCGTGCTCGCGTGGCCTTACTACCTGGCCCCCGCGGTGGTGAAGAGCTTCGAGAAGGCGAACAACTGCACGGTCGAGATCACCGAGGGCGACGACATGGACAAGCTGCTCCAGAAGATCAACTCGGGTCAGAGCGACTTCGACATCATGTTCGGGATGAACGTCTGGGCTGTCGGCCGGTCCATCGCCGCCGGCCTGATCCGTCCGGTCAACCTCGACTACGTCCCCAATCTGGCGGCGAACTGCTGGGATCAATTCCAGAGTCCGTTCTACGACGTGGGTTCGCAGTTCAGCCTGCCCTACTCCATCTGGAACACCGGCATCTTCTGGCGGAACGACTTCGTCAAGGACGACATCGCAGGCATGCCGAACCCGTACGACATCTTCTGGAGCCCCGACGCCCCGAAGGACAAGACGCACCTGCTCTCAAACGCCCAGGACGTCCTCTCGATGGCGATGTTCTGGAAGGGGAACAGCGACATCAACAACGCCGATGCAGCCACGTTGGCGCAGGCGAAGACCGACATCGCACAGGTCGTGTCCGCCACCAATGCGCAGTTCGACCACGTGGACTACACGGACGTGCCGAAGGGCCGGGCGTACCTCCACCAGTCGTGGTCGGGCAACGTCGGCGATGCGTTCGTGTTCCTGCCCAAGGGTGATCAAGCACTGAACCTTTCCTACTACTGGCCCGGCCACACCGACGGCGTTCCCGGGAACGTGGACAACGACTGCATCGTGCTGCTCTCCGGCGGTAAGGCGCCCGTGCTCTCGCACATGCTCGCGGACTGGGTGCTGGATAAGGACAACGCCTACGAGAACTACACGACGTGGACCGGTTACCAGATGCCGCAGAAGACGTTCACGCCGGATCTCCTGGTCGGCAACGCCGTGGTGCCGGAGCATCTGGCATCGACGGTGGTGACGGAGGACGACTTCAAGAAGGGCTTCCGCGAACTGGAGCTTCCGACGGACGACGACGCCGCTTGGCAGTCGGCCTACTCCGCGCTCGTGGCAGGTGTCTAAGGAGAACCGGCGGATGCCCCGCTCTCGGCGAGCGCAGCGACAGGCGGTGCTCGCCGAACGCCGGGCGTGGTCACCCCGCGGCTTCTGGCAGGCGTTCGCCGCACCGGCGACCATGTACCTGCTGGTGTTCTTCGTGTTCCCGTTCTACGTGGTCCTCGCCATCACGTTCGGTGGCGTGACTTCGATCCTTCGCGAACCGAAGCCACTGTGGAACCCGCTCGAGTGGCGTCCCCCCGTCATGTCCTTCACACTTTCGAACCTGGTCCACTCCGACGGCCTCTACTACCAAGCGTTCATCCACACCATCCTGTTCGTGGTCATCGCAACGGGACTCTGTCTGCTGATCGGCTATCCCTTCGCATACTTCCTGGCGCGGCGCGCGGGCAGGTTCCGCGGTTTGTTCCTGGTCCTGTTCTTCGCGCCGTTCTGGATCTCCTACATGTTGCGGATGCTCGCGTGGATCTCCCTGCTCGAGGACGACGGCTACATCAACCGGTTCCTCACGGCAACGGGCATCCTTTCGAAACCGTACCTGTGGCTCGCGGGCAAGCCCGTGACGTTGATCCTGGGGTTGGTCTACGGCTACGTCCCGTACATGATCCTCCCGTTGTTCGCGACGCTCGACCGGATCCACCCATCGCTGCTGGAGGCGGGCCGCGATCTCGGAGGGAGCCCGGCACGGACCTTCTTCCGCGTGACGCTTCCGCAGTCGCGGCAGGCGATCCTGGCGGGGTTCGTGGTGTGCGGTCTACCGATGTTCGGGGACTACTTCACCCAACAGCTCCTGGCGAACACGTCCGGCACACGCATGATCGCGAATTCCGTGTTCGACGCGCTGTCTCAGCCGATCTTCGTCGCCCGCGGCGCGGCACTCATCCTGGTGCTGTTGGTTCTGCTGATCCCACCGATCCTCTACTACCTCCGCAGCACGAACCGGGCGGCAGCCGAGGGGCTCGCGTGAGCGCCCAGGTGGGGATGGGCGTGCCACGCTCCCGTCCGGGTCTGCTGGGTCGCCTGGCGAACCCGTGGGCACAGACCAGGTTCCTGTGGGTCGTGGCCATCGGCTACGTCCTGTGGACGATCATCCCGGTCGTCGAAGCGGTGGTCTTCTCATTCAATAAGGGCCGGTCGATCTCGCAGTGGCAAGGCTTTTCGCTCCGCTGGTACACGGGCGACCCCGATAGCTCGGTCTTGCACAGTCCTGCGTTGCAACAGGCCGTCTTCCAGAGCCTCAAGCTCGCCGCCGTAACCGCCATCATCGCCGTCCCCCTCGGCGTCGCGTTCGCGATCTCGATCCATCACTGGCGTGGGTTCGGGTCCGGTGGCGCGAACTTCCTCATGCTGTTCTCGTTCGTCACCCCGGAGCTGATCCTGGCCGTGAGCTTGTTCCTCCTGGTTACCCACGCGTTCGGATTCATCGGGCTTGGGACAACAGCACAGCTGATCGGGCTGGTGGTGTTGGGTCTGGCCTATCCGGTTGTCATCGTTCGGGCGCGGTTGGTGGGATTGGGCAAGTCCTACGAAGAGGCGGCCATGGACCTGGGTGCCTCTCCCGTTCGGACGCTCGGACGCGTCACGGTGCCGATGCTCGCGCCCTCGATCTTCGCGAGCCTCGCCATCGTCTTCGCCATCTCGCTCGACGATTTCGTCGTGGCGTATCAGCTCTCGAAGGATGCATCGACGCAGACGGTGTCGATGTTCATCTACGGGGCGGCGAAGACGGGCCCCACCCCCGCCTCCAACGCGATCGGAACGTTGATGCTCACGGCCTCCACCCTTCTCATCCTGTGCACGGCGATGCTGTTGCGCAGATCCAACCGGAAGCAAGGCAAGATGGTTCCCCCGGTCTGAGATGGGTCAGTGCTCGGCGACGATGCGTCGCAGGGCCGGCGCAAGTTCGGGGTCGTGGAAGGTGTAGCCGGTCCGCTTCAATACCTCGGGCTCGACCCGCTGCCCACCCAGGAGCACCTGCTCCGCCCGCTCTTTCCCGGCGATGATCGCGAGCGCGAAGCCCGGTGCGCGCCACGGCGTGGGTCGGTGGAGGGCCAGGCCGAGCGCCTTCGTGAGATCGGCGTTACGGATCAGCCCGGGCGCGCAGACGTTGACCGGCCCGCGGATCTCTCCGTGCGAGAGCACGTGGACGATCCCGCCGACCTCGTCCTCCAAAGAGATCCACGGGAACCACTGCGCCCCCTTGCCGAACTTCGCCCCAAGACCCAGCCGGAACGGGGTGAGCATGTACGGCAAGACGCCACCGCGCGTGCTTATGACGTTCCCCGACCGGATGATGACCGGGCGGATCCCGGCCTCCGCCGCGGGGACGGCGGCGCCCTCCCACACCAGACACACCTGCGTCGGGAACCCGGCCCCGGGTCCCGAGGACTCGGTGATCACCTCGTCGCCGCGGTCGCCGTAGTAACCCACAGCCGAGGCGCTCTCGAACACCGATGGCGGATCCTTCAGCCCGGCGAGCGTTCGCGCGAGGAGTCCGGTGCCGGCGACACGGGAGTCGATGATCGCCTTCTTGTACCCCGCGGTCCAGCGGTGATCGCCGATCGGGACACCGGCGAGATGCACCACGCCGCCGATCCCCTCGAGTCCGGCCGCATCGATGGTTCCCGCCGTCGGGTCCCATCGGATGTCGTCGGGACCGATCGTGCCACCGGGCCGTACGAGCCGGACCGCCCGATGGCCGCGGCGTTCGAGTTCGGCGATGAGGGCGGTGCCGATCAACCCGGATGACCCTGAGATGGCGATATCCACGGACCCCAGTGTGCGCCCCTGGAGTCCCGGGTGACCGGACCACGCTCAGAGAGGCCAGGGCAGACGCCGGCCCAGCAACCCTTCGGTCTCGGCGATCATCGGGGCGAAATGTTCGCGGAGCCGCGCGGTTATCTCCGCCGACATCCCCCGCCCCCCTCCCCCTTTCGCATACTTCTGTTCGATGCCGGGGAACGCGTTCCACGCGGGCAGGTCGAGGAACGCCTCCATCTTCCGGAACTCGCGGGAGGGGTCAGCGAAGAACTCCTCACTGATGAGCACGAGCACCCGGTCGCGCCCGACGATGTCGAACCATCGCCGGAGCTGCGGAGCGTAATCGCCGCGGGCGAGATAGGAAACGCGGCGATACTCGGCACCTCGGTCGTTCGAATCGGCGTCCTTGCGCTCCAACGCCCGCGCCAACCGCTCGGGCTCGGCGGCAACGGCCGCCTCGAACGACAGCGCCTCGTTGTGCAGCGAGCGCGCGAGCGACCACTGTGACCACGCGCGGATGACCGGATCGCGGAGCAGCACCACGTAGCGCGCGTCCGGCAGCACCCGGTGCACCCGCTCGGGAACATCTGGATGAAAGAGATAGGAGGGGCTCGCCTCCCCGGTGACCTGAGCGTTGGACTCGGCCATCTCCTCGGGTGTCGGGAAATGCGCACGGTACCAGCGCTCGCCGCGATCGAAATTCGCATCGAAAAAATGAATCTCCTTGCGCAGGGGATCGCCCACCGCCGGATGGCGTCGAAGCTGGTGGAAGACCGCCGTGGTGCCGCACCGTTGGCCACCGATCAGGATGAATCCCGGGAGCGTCCCGAGCCCGCGAGCGGTTCGGACCGCGCGTATCACGTCGCGGCGCAGCGCGCGCCAGTGCACCGCCGGGGACGCCATGGCCGGGATGATAGCCGCGAGCGATCAGCGTTCGAGCCACGGGATGTCGACGCCGAGCAGCTCGGCCGTCTCGCGGATCCCGGGGGCGAAGTGGTCGCGGAGTAGCTGATCGGTGGCCGGGTCCAGACCGTCTCCCCCACCCCCGCTGGAGTTCAGCCGCACCGACGGGACCACGAACGGGTCGAGCCCCAGATGCTCGTGGATCCTCCCTTGGGCGCCGGCGCCATCGGCGAAATACTCTTCGCTCATCAAGATGAGGAAGCTCTCGCGCGGGAACGACGCGAACCAGCGGCGGAGCTGGGGTGCGTAGTTCCCAGCCCCGAGGTAGCTCCGGCCCCGGGAACCGCGCGGGTCCATCGGCTCAGCGATCTCGTCACGAACCGCGTCCGCGAACGATCGCTGCTCTCTGGAGGACCGGACATACATCTGATAGTGCGACCACGCCCGGATAACGGGATCGCGGAGCAACACGACGATCCGCGCGTCCGGGACCAGCGCCGCGGCCCGCCCCGGGGCGTCGGGGTGCTCAAGGTACCGCGGCGTAGCCTCTCCCGTGAGGCGCCATCCATGCGCCTGCATCTGCCGGGGTGTGGGGAAACACCGCCGGTAGAAGTGTTCGCCACGGTTCCACTGCGTGTCGAAGAAGCGGATCTCCTTCCGAAGCGGAGGGCCGACCTGGGGATGGCGGATCAGTTGGCGGAAACAGGTCGTCGTCCCTCCGCGCGGCACGCCGATGAGCAGGAATCCCGGCAGCACGCCGGTCGGGCCGAACCGCGGGCGCAGTATTTCTACGACGCGCTTCTTCGTCTGACGTTTGAGACGAGTACCACCCATCCGTCAGGCTCGCCTCCCGGCCCATCGGTCCAGCAGCTCGCGCTCCCGCTCGCGCGACAGGCCCACCTGCAGCGCAACATCGCCGCGGTCCCGATCCCACGCGAACGTGTCCACCACGGTGTGGGCTAGAGGACGACACCGCAATCCCGCCCCGAGGGCCCGTGAGGGGTCGTAGCGGTGGGACCCGTGCAGCTGCGGATGCCACATCGGCAGGGCGGTCCAGACGTCCTCCCCGAGGGCAGGCAGAAGGAACGTCTCGGGGACCCAGACGTACTCGGTGTCGGCACCCGATGCGGCAGCAGCAGCCTCGAGGACCGCCCCCATCGTGGACTCCCCGACCGGATCCACCACACCGTAGGCGCCGGGATCCTTCGCGAGCGTCCGATCGAGCGTGAACGCCGCGAGATCGCGCGCGTCGATGAACTGCATCGGCTCGTCCGGGACACCGGGGGCAAGCATCGAGCCGCCGGCCGAGGCACGCCTGACCCAATACGTGAAGCGATCGGTCGTGTCGTGCGGCCCGACCACGTAGCCGGGACGGATGATGCCGGGATCCGGGAACGCCTCGCGCGCGGCGACCTCGCACGCGACCTTCAAGGGGCCATACGTGTCCTCGGTGATCTCGCTCACGCCCGGGTCGGACACCGGCAGGAGCGGTGAGTCCTCGTTCCCGCCGGCGGGCAGGTCTTCATCGTGGACCGAGAGGGAGGAGACGAGCGTGTAGTGTCCCGGCAGTGAGAGCGCCGCACCGAGTGCGCGCACCTGCGCCGGGAAGTAGGCGCAGACATCGATGACCGCCTCCCAACGTCGCCCGCTCAGCGCTGAGAGGTCGCCGTCCCGGTCGCCGTGGATATGCGCGACCGCCGGGAGGTCGCTCGGTTCGCTCTCGCCTCGGTGGAACACGGTGACGTCGAACCCGCGGGCCGCGGCGTCCTCCACGATGGCCCGGCCGACGAAGTGGGTTCCGCCGATCACCAGGAGATCCATGGCGCAGAGACTATCCGACCCGAACCCGAACGCGGTCCGGCTAGACCGCCGCCTCCATCGACGAGTCGTAGCGCCCGTCTCGCGCGAGCCCGTTCATCTTCGCGCGATGTGCGAGCGCAGTCTGGGCGGCGTTCACGTTCGCAGGATCACCGGACCAGGCGGCGAGCGATGCCGCCTGGAGCGCACGCCCGTAACTGAACGACAGCTGCCAGGGGGAACCCCCGGTCCTGTTCATCCGGTCGAGGCGGCTCGTCGCCTCCGCGTCGCTCATCCCGCCCGACAGGAACACGATGCCCGGGACGTCCGCGGGGACGTTCGCCGTGAGGCACCGGATCGTGGCGACGGCGACAGTGTCGTCATCGACCTGGTTGGGTGACGCGGCGCCGGGGACGATCATATTGACTTTCAGTAACGAGCCGGGGAGTTCCACCCGGGCTGCGTCGAGCTCCCGGTAGAGCGCCCGGAGGGTGGCGGCGGTCGCCGACGCACATGCGTCCAGATCGTGCGTGCCGTCCATGAGGATCTCGGGCTCGACGATGGGCACGATGCCGGCCTCCTGGCAGAGCGCCGCATAGCGGGCCATCGCATGGGCGTTCGCGTCGATGGCACCGGGGGTCGGGAGCTCCGCCCCGATGAAGACCGTCGCCCTCCACTTCGCGAACCGGGCTCCGAGTTCCCGATAGGCGACGAGTCGCTCCCGGAGTCCGTCCAGTCCTTCGGTCACCGTTTCCCCCGGGAACTTCGCGAGTGGCTTGGCGCCGGTGTCGACCTTGATGCCGGGGATCACCCCGGCCTTCTCCAGGACCTCGACGAACGGAGTGCCGTCCTCGGCCGACTGACGGATCGTCTCGTCGTAGAGGATGACGCCGCGGATGTGCTCGCCGAGTCCGGGCGTGCTGAAGAGTAGTTCGCGATAAGAGCGCCGGTTCTCTTCGGTGGAAGACACCTGGATCAGATCGAACCGTTTCTTGATGGTGCCGGTGGACTCGTCCGCGGCAAGGATCCCCTTACCCGGCGCCACCAGGTCGGTGGCCGTCTGTCGGAGGTCGGTCATCGGGTCGGTCATCGAGGCACTCCTTCGTCTCCGGGCGATACTCAAGACCCCGGGCACCCAGAGCGTATCTGGTGAGCCGCCGGCAACGATAGCGGCGGCGGCCTCGCGGCCCGATGCCACCCCGCCCTCCACGCTCCATCGTTCTAGTGACCGAGCTGGTGGACGAACGCTTCTATGTCGGGGAGATGGGCGTTCGCGTGCATGAACGGCCCTCCCGGACCGCCCAGGATCGATCCGATCCGCAGGCCCAGCGGGCGGCTGCCGCGCGGCGTCGGTGGAGTGTTCCAGCGCCGTGTGGGCATGGATCGCATCCGGTTGAGCAGACGGTCGTGGACCTCTGCGGCGCGTTCACGAACCTGGGCGGAGGACCCCTTCGACATCCGGGCCAGACCGTCCCGGTTCACGGCGGTCAGGCCATCTTCCCGCAGGGCGACGTCGATGGGCGCGGTGTCACCGCGCTCCCAGGCGTCGATCGCCTCCAGGGCACTCACCTCCCAGTACGCCATGTGGGCGAGGAGTTCCTTCGGGGACCATTCGCCGCCCCCGATCCCCGACGTAGTGAATGTGCGCGCGGGCAGTCCCTCCAGTAGCCGGTGGAAGGTGGTGTCCGCGTCGCGGAGGATCTTGAGCGCCTCGGCTTTGGTGGGGAGGTGATCTGCAGCCATGGGCGAGAAGCCTACCGATGCCGGGTGACATCCGCGGGGGGTCAAGTTCTCACTCCGGCAGAGCCGATACATCCCGCGAGAGGGGGACGCTGATGATGGGGACCACTGCGCCAACCCGACAAGGGGTCTCCCGAAGGGCGTTCCTGCGAACCGGGGCGCTCGCCGGGATGGGTGCGGCCGTCGCCGTGGGGCCGATCGCCGACTCGCTCTTCGCCACCCCTGCGCACGCGAGCGGGGCGTTCGTCTCGGGGGATCTCGACCTGCATCTGCTGCGGCGGGCGACCTACGGCCTCACATCGAAGACCACCTCGAAGATCAAGTCGATCGGACGTGCGGCGTGGCTAGAGAAGCAACTCGCCCCCGAGCACATCGACGACGGGTTCGTGGATGGGTTCATCGCCGATCGGTTCCCCCGCTTGGCCTGGAGCATCAAAAACGTCGTCGACAACCTGCCGGGTGGCGCGTGGGACGTGATGGACGACCTGGCGTTCGCCTCGGTCCTGCGTGCTGCGTGGAGCAAGCGGCAACTGTTCGAGGTCATGGTCGACTTCTGGTCGAACCACCTCAACATCACCGATCCATCCAGCGATGTATGGGCGAACCGCCACGATTACGACCGCTCGGTCATCCGGGCGCACGCTTTGGGGAAGTTCAGCGACATGCTTGCCGCCAGCGCGACGCACCCGGCGATGATGCTCTACCTCAACAACGCCGAATCTACGAAAGACGCGCCCAACGAGAACTACGGGAGGGAGCTCCTCGAACTCCACACGCTTGGCGTGGGCGGCGGGTACGACGAGACGGACATGCGGAACTCCGCCGTCCTCATGACCGGCTTCCAGATCGACTGGAACACCTACGGGTTCCGGTACAACAAGTGGGATCACTTCGTGGGCCCTATCGATGTGGCGGGGTTCCACTCGGCCAACGGCAGCGCGAGCGGTGGCTACGCAGCGGGCCTGGCCTACGTCGACTATCTGGCGCACCACCCGTCGACCGCCACCCACATCGCGACGAAGCTGGTGACCCGCTTCGTCTCGGACGTGCCCGACCCGACGTTGGTCTCGCAGCTGGCGCAGACCTACCTGGACAACGACTCGGCGATCAAGCCGCTCCTACGGCAGTTGTTCAGCTCTCCCGTGTTCGAGGCATCCCTCGGCGCCAAGATCCGCCGGCCGATGGAGGACGTGATCGCGACGATCCGGATCCTGGGGATCAAGCCCGACGCCGCCGGTGTCGACGGCCTCGAGGGCCTCTACTGGATGATCCAGGGCCTGGGCAACGCGCCGATGGCGTGGAGTCCGCCCAACGGATATCCCGACACCGCCGACGCGTGGCGCTCGGCGGGAGGGGCTCTGGGCCGGTGGAACGCCCATATGTCCCTCGCCGCCCATTGGTGGCCGGACCAACTTCAGTTGCCGGACCTTCGGAGTCGGTTCCTCTCGACGGTGCCGAGCACCTACGGCGCCTACGTGCAATCCCTTGCCACG
>JAXDJY010000342.1:0-2916 GCA_034667445.1 Actinomycetota bacterium
GGATCACCCCGTCGGCGACCTCGCCCGCCAGCGCGACAGCTTTCGGCCCGAGCGCCGAGATCCAGATCGCCGGCTCGGACTCAAGCTCCAGTGAAAGCGTGAACTCGTAGCCGTCCATGACCACCGACGCGCCTCGGAACGCAGACCGGAGAACTACAACCGCCTCTCTCAGACGGTCGAGCGCCCCGGGCACCGCCGGGCCAGTGCCGATCCCGACGACGACCCGCCCACCGGACCGTTCGTGCGCGGTGGCGGCGGCCATCGCCGTGACCTGCAGCGCGCGGGCGTTGAGCGGGACGATCCCGGTCGCCAATCGGAGTACGGATGTCTCACCCGCGAGCGCGGTGAGCGCGGCGAACGCATCCCGACCGGCGATCTCGGGAAGGAACACCGCGCGATACCCCTGCGACTCCCCATCGCGCACCAGCTGGGCGAAGTCCGGCCACGGCCACGGGTCGCGCACGGCGAACGCGGTTCCCGGGAGTTGTCGACCTTCGCCCATCCGTGCATGGTGCCATGGAGATGGATCCAGTGACGTTCATGACCCAGGACGGGATACGGCTGGAAGGGGAACTCCGCATGCCCGACGCGGCGCCGGTGGGGACGGCGATCATCTGCCACCCCCACCCCCGCCACGGCGGCAGCAAGGACCATCCACTGCTGTGGGCGATCCGCAACGATCTCGCAGGCATCCGTGGGTTCGCAGTCCTAGCGTTCAACTTCCGCGGGGTGCTGGGCTCGGCCGGCACCTATGGTGGCGGGCACGACGAACTCCGCGACGCCGAGGCGGCAATCACCCGCGTTCGCGAAACGGCTCCCGATGTCCCAACGGTGGTCGTGGGATGGTCGTTCGGCGCGAACGTCGCGGTCCGGGAGACGCTCGATGACGAGCGGGTAGCCGGGTTGGCGGTGATCGGACTTCCTATCGCACCCAACGACCTTGCGCTTCCGACACTGCCGGAGCCGTCGATCCTTCGGGCCCGCAACCTCCCGGCGCTCATGGTTGCGGGCGAGAACGACGAGTACTGCCCATCCGATGAACTACAGACTTACGCTGCGGCGTCCGGGGCAACTGCGGCGATCGTGGAAGGGACCGATCACTATTTCTGGCGGCGCGAGCGCGATGCCGCGGGCCTTATCGGCTCTTTCGCGGCAGGCTTCGCCGCGCCCTGACCCCTTCGGGTTCATCGAAGATCGTCACCGTCTTTAGAGTGACCGTTCGCGCGAGGGTCCATCCGGCGCTTGCGCCTCGGCCACCGTACCCGGCCGGGTGCCTGATCGCGGGGCGGGGAGGCCAGGCCCGGCTCAACGAGCCTGCGACGAAGAGCCGTCGTCCGGGCCGTGCGTCGGCGGAACCTGACGGCCAGGAGCGCAGCACCGACGATCACCACACCGCCACCGAGCACGAGGGCCGCCTGCATGAGCCCAGAGGATACGGTCATCACTCCGGCGTGGAAGCGGCGTGCGCGGGAAGCGCGAATGAGAACGCACTCCCCTCACCCGTTCTGGAATCTGCCCATATGCGACCGCCGTGCGCGATCACGATCTCGCGGCAGATGGCAAGACCCAACCCGCCGCCGCCTTCGTTCGTCCGAACGCCGTTCCCGCGCACGAACCGGTCGAAGATCCGCGGCAACAGAGGCGCATCCACACCCGGGCCGTGATCGCGCACCGTCAGGCCGGCCTCCCTCCCCTCCTCCCAGGTGCCGATGTCGACCACTCCCCCGGAAGGCGAGAAGGCGACGGCGTTGGCGAGCAGGTTGGTAAGGACCTGGTCCAGACGGGCGGGATCGCCCAGGACCCTGGCAGGAGGGCCGTGAACCACGAACGTCACCCCGGCGGTCGCCGCAAGCGCTCCCAGTCCGGTGACGGACCGGGCGACTACGTCGGCGAGCGACACCTCCTGACTGGTCAGCGACAGGCTGCCCTCGTCGATCCTCGCCAGGGTCAGCAACCCTTCGACGATGGTGCGCACGCGCTCCACTTCCTCCCGCGTGCTCAGCAATACCTCACGTGCGCCGGGATCCAACGTGGGTGATCGCAGGCTCACGTCAAGTTCCGTCATCATCACCGCGAGCGGTGTCCGCAGCTCGTGGGAGGCATCGGCGACGAACCGGTGCTGCTCGTCGACGCCCATCTGCACCCTGCGGAGCATGTCGTTGAGCGTCTCGGCGAGCCGCTGGAGTTCGTCGGAGGTGGCCGGGACCTGGATGCGTCCCGAGAGATCCGCCGTCCCAAGATCACGCGCCTCGCGTGTCATGCGGCCGACAGGCCTGAGGCCACGCCCGGCCAGGACCCACCCACCTGCTGCCGCAAGCACCAGCACCGCGGGCCCAGCGATCAAGAGGAGCACGAGCAGCCGGTGGACGGACCGTTGCACGTCGTCGAGGGAGGCGATCACCACGACGGCATCGGTGCACCCCGTCGCGGGCAGATGGACGGCGAGCACGCGGAAGGTCTCGCCGTCCGGACCCACGGCGACCGTTCGCCGGACGTCACTCCCCGCGAACACGGGGACAAGATCGGCTCGCGACAGCACGGCGCTGGTGCCGACGGCGTCGCCGGAAGATTCGACGACGGCACCGCTCGGACTCACCAGCTGGGCGCCGGACTCGCCCGATGACAGCCCCTTCAACAGCACGCTGCTGACGTCGCGGAACTCTCCTTCGCACCCGGAGCGCAGCCCGAGCGAGATCTGTGCCGCGCGAACCGCCAACGCCTGATCGGTGGCGCGGACCAGGTCTGCTCGGAGGCGGACCACCAGGAACCCCCCGAGCGCCAGGAGGATGAGCGCGAGCAGTGCCGCGTACCAGGCCGTCAGCCGGACCCGGATCGGAACGTTCACGCGCCGCCCACGGGATCGGTCGGGTCCAGTGCGTAGCCGACGCCGCGTACCGTTCGGATGAGCGGCCGTCC
>JAXDJY010000343.1:0-2527 GCA_034667445.1 Actinomycetota bacterium
CGCGGGCAGTGCAAGGGCTTTCACATCATCGGGGATGACGTAGTCGCGCTCCTCCGACGCCGCGAGCGCACGCGCGGCCCGAAGGATCATGATCGATGCACGGGGGCTGGCGCCGAGGTAGACGTCCGAGTGCCGTCGCGTGGCCTCGACGACATCGACGATGTATCGGCGAAGAGTGGGAGCCACGTGCACGAGCCTCGCTTGCTCGATCATGGCGGCGATGCCCCGGGCGTCGGCGACGGGGTGTATCTCGAGGAGGGCACCCGATCCGGTGTGACTCGAAAGGATGTCGGCTTCCACTTCGGCGCTCGGGTAGCCGATCGAGAGGCGCAACATGAACCGGTCGAGTTGTGCTTCGGGCAGTGGATACGTGCCTTCATGCTCGATCGGATTCTGGGTCGCGATCACCATGAACGGTGTGCCGAGTGGGTGGGTCTGGGTGTCGACGGTGACCTGGCGCTCCTCCATGCATTCCAAAAGCGCGGACTGGGTCTTGGGCGAAGCTCTGTTGATCTCGTCTCCCAACACGATGTTGGCGAAGATCGCACCCGGTTTGAACTCGAAGTCTCGTTGCTCCTGATTGAAGACGTTCACGCCCGTGACGTCGGTTGGCAGCAGGTCGGGGGTGAACTGGATGCGCCGGAACGAACAGTCCACGGACCGGGCGATGGCCTTGGCGAGCATCGTCTTGCCGACACCGGGGACATCTTCGATGAGGAGGTGTCCCTCGGCAACAAGTGCCACAAGGGCCAGTCGGATCTCGGCGTTCTTCCCGCGCACGACCCGTTCGACATTGTGTTCGATCTCGCTGAATCTCGCCGCGAAGGCTTGCCAGTCCTGCGGACGTTCGCGTACCTCCACCATCACCTCCGTGGCCGGGGTCAACATCTTACGGCCAGTTGCGCGCTCAACGGGATGCATATGTCGGCGGGGCGCGCGCTGGAACGCGCGGCCCTGGGACGCGGGAACCGGGGGAGGCGGTTCCCGCGTGAGGTCGGCGAGCCGGCCGGAGGGACGCCCCGCGCGGCCCCTGTTCGCTCAGATCCAGGCATCCTGGCCGGCTCGCCGATAGCCAAGATTACACCGATGTGATTCGTTCACACCAGGTACGGTCGAACGGATTCCGACAGAAGGCTGTTTACACTCCCTACATGGGACGGGCCCTCGTGCTCAATGCGACGGATATCCCGCTGGCGGTTGTTCCCGCGCGGCGCGCCGTCGTGCTGGTCCTGAAAGAGAAGGCCGAGGTCGTCGCGACGAACGGGATGGTCTTCCACGCGGAGAAGATCGTCATCGAGGCGCCCTCCGTGGTTCGGCTCCGGCGGTTCGTTCGCGTTCCGTACCGTGCCCACGCTCCGCTCACCCGCCGAGCCGTGTTCGCCCGGGACGGCTGGGTCTGTCAGTACTGCGGCGCGACGGCAGAGAACCTCGATCACGTGCTCCCTCGTTCTCGCGGTGGACTCCACATCTGGGAGAACGTAGTGGCTGCCTGCCGCCGCTGTAACGCGAAGAAAGAAGACCGGACGCCGGGGGAGGCGGGCTTCCATCTCGCTCGCCAGCCGTTCGCCCCGACCGACGGATTCCGCCTCACGCTCGGGCTCTTGGAACCCGGCTGGGAACCGTTCCTGGCCTGAGGGCTGGGTCGGCACTCCCCTTCTCGAACAACAGTTCGGCGCTGTTTCCCGTTGACGTGGTGGAGTGTTAGTGGCATAAACGTGGGACGCAGTGGAGGAAAGGGGAGGAGGCGTGGCGGGATTGCTCGGCACGCACAGCTATGCACTCGACCCCAAGGGCAGGGTGTCGCTACCGGCGAGGTTCCGTGAGGCCTTCGCCGACGGCTGCTGGCTCACGATCGGCCAGGACAACTGTCTCTATGTCTTCCCCAGGGCCGAGTGGGATCGCCGTGCCGCCGAGGTCGGGTCTCCACTCCTTTCCGACGCTGCGGGCCGCGCCTACGGACGGATGTTCTTCGGCAAGGCGCACGAAGCCGAACTCGATTCGCAGGGCCGGGTCACTATCCCCGGTCGCCTGCGGGAGGAGGTCGGGATCACGAAGGACGTGATCGTCCTCGGCGTGATGGATCGCATGGAGATCTGGGACCGGGCCGCCTACGACCGCTACGAAGAGACCTTCAGCGGGGCGTATCAGGCCGGAACCCTTGAGCCTGGGAGGCAAGGATGAAGCCCGACCTTGGTAAGGAAGTCCGTCAGAGCCTGTCCCTCATCGCGATGATGGCGCTCACCGTGCTCGCGACCTACGGCCTGGGACTCCTGGCCGGACACGTGGCGTAGTGGCGGAGGCTCACCTCCCCGTCATGGTGACCGAGGTAACCGAGTTCCTCCGGGACCGGGGCAGGGTCCTGGACATGACGCTCGGCGCCGGTGGGCACACCGAGGCGCTGCTCGCTGCCGGCGTTCGCGCGGTGGTCGGCGTGGATCGCGACCCGGTGGCGCTGGGGATCGCGGCCGAACGGCTCGCCGCTTTCGGTGACCGGTTCAGCGCCATCCACCGAGACTTCTCCGAGGTC
>JAXDJY010000344.1:0-2590 GCA_034667445.1 Actinomycetota bacterium
CGCGAGGCCCGCGAGCCGCATCGCGAAGGCATCGTGCAGCGCGGTGATGCCTGAGCCACACTGCACGATCGTAGAACCGTTCGCTCCGAGTTCCCGGTATCGCGCGGCGAGTTCGGACGCCGGCAAGAACCGACCCGTCGACGCGTCGACGTTCTCCGACCACGGCGCGTTGATAGCGCCAGGGATGTGTCCGGCCCTGACATCGTACGGCTCGACGTCACCTCGATAGCGCTCCGGGGCGCGAGCATCCAGCACGGTGGCTGTCCCAGACGTGAGCGCCGTCGCAACCGTATCGGCATCCGCGATGCCGTCGGCGGGCCATGGACGGGGGATGAACGTTGCGGGGGACCGCGCTCCTTGCGGGCCGTGTTCCAACGGGCCGGACCACGCCTGGAGCCCGCCGTCAAGGACCGCTGCGCGGTGTCCCACGACCGTCAGCATCCACCACAGCCGAACCGCGTTCGACCCCTGCGCCGAGTCGTAGACGACGACCACGTCGTCATCCCCGATCCCGGCGCTCGACATGGTGGCCGCGAAGACCTCAGGCGCCGGAAGTGGATGCCTGCCCCCCGGCACCGCCGGCGGAGACGCGAGATCATCGTCCGCGTCCAGATAGACCGCGCCCGGGATGTGTCCCGACTCATACGTTGCGCGCCCCGATCCGTCGGGGGTCCACCGGGACTCGACCACAACGATCCTTGGTTCGCCGAGGTGTTCCGCGAGCCACTCGGGTGATACCAGCATCCCGGGGTCCTCGATCACGCGCGCGAGCATACGCCGCCGGCGTCGGGCCCGGACGTGGCAGAGAGGTCAGTCGCGGAGCGTGACGATGAGCGGCGCGTGATCGCTCGGTTTGCCCTCCCCCATCGAATCCTTCCGCTCTTCCCGATCGACGGTCACATCGATGACGCGCGACGCCACGGGTTCGGTCCCAAGGACGAGGTCGATGCGAAGCCCCCACCCGCGGTGGAACGCCCCCATCCGGTAGTCCCAGAACGTGAACGGGCCTTCCACGTTGCCGAAGAACGCGCGAGAGATATCTGTTAGTCCCCAATCCCCCAGCCGCGCGATGCGTGCTCGTTCGGGTTCGCTTGCAAGGTTCTTCCCCTTCCACGCCTCGGGCGAATACACATCCCGGTCATCGGGCGCCACGTTGAAATCTCCTGCCACGATGAGCGGTTCGCCCGGCTCGTACACACCGCCGATCCAATGCGCGAAGCCGTCCAGCCAGGAAAGCTTCAGGTCGTATGCCGGATCGCCGACGGCCTTGCCGTTCACGACGTAGGCGTTGATCACGGCGAGGTCGCCGATCCGGCAGGCGATCACGCGAGAGACGTCGGCGGACGGATCGCCGGGGAACCCGCGCGTCACCTCGGTGGGTTCGACCTTGGCGAGCGTGGCCACGCCGTTGTAGGCACGCTGCCCGAACGTGACGGCGGTGTAGCCCGCCCCCGTGAGTTCGAGCAACGGGAACCCGTCGTCGGTGACCTTGGTCTCTTGCAAGCAGACGATGTCGGGCCCGTGCCGGGCGAGCAACGCGAGCAGCCGCGGAAGCCGCTGACGAACCGAGTTCACGTTCCAGGTGACGATCTTCATCCAGAAACGCTCCTAGAGCCTAGGGTCGACGGGTTCGCTCTCGAGTGCCAAGACGCCGAAGACGCATCCGTGCACCCGGTACAACGGCTCACCGGCGACGAAGCGCTCCAACGCCTCCACGCCCAGCGCGAACTCGCGAAGTGCGAGCGACCGCTTCCGACCGAGGTTCCGATCGCGGAGACGTCCCAGGTTCTCTGGGGACGTGTATTCGGGACCGTAGATCATGCGCAGGTACTCCGGCCCGCGCACCTTGATCCCCGGCTGACTGATAACCGCGGCCCCCGCGGGATACGGGCGACGGTGGCTTCACCACCATGCCCTCGCCCCCATCGGCGGTCAGCGCGGTCCACCAGTTCACACCTTCCTCTCGGGCCTCGGGGTCGGCGAGGTCGACCGCTAGGTTCCGCGTCGGCCGGATCAGATCCGGAGCGATGACGGCGAGCCGGTCGGCGACCGCCATGTGCCACGAATGTTCACGGTCGAAGAAGGTTCCCGTCTCACCGGCGAGGATCTGGAACGGCGCGAGCCGTACGTCGGCGAGCGAACCGACCTCCCAGCAGTACGGCCCGTATGCCTCGACGAACGCCTCCGCCATCGCCCGCCGCTCAACCTGCCGCTCCAGGATGTCTCCGACGTCGACGCCACGGTTCGCCGCGGCCTCGAGATCGGCGGTCGCGGCGCCGAGTCCAGCCATAGCCGCCGCACCGACGGCGGCGTACTGGTTCCGGAGGAGTTCCTCGGCCTTCAACGACCATGGGAGGACCTCGGCGTCCAACGCGAGCCAGTCGGTCTTGAGCTTCGCCCAAAGGCCTACCGCGTCGATAGCGGTGCGAAGCCCGGAGAGCAGGCCTTCCTCCATCGACGGGTCGGCGAAGAACCTCCGGCCGGTTCGTGTGTACACGACCCCGATGCCCTCCATGTGGAACCGACGTTCAGCGACATCGGCGTCCCTACATACCACCACCACCGCGCGCGACCCCATGTGCTTCTCCTC
>JAXDJY010000345.1:0-3725 GCA_034667445.1 Actinomycetota bacterium
ATCCCTTGCTGCTCCTGCAGGTTGCCTTGCACCTGCGCGTTCTTCTCCTGGACCTTCGCCACGGCGGCGAGCCTCTGTTGTCGGAGCTTCTGCTCGGCGGCGGCGGCCGAGGCCAACAGGATCTTCAGGCTCTCGACCTGCGCAGCGAGGTCCGCGTCGCTGCGAGCCAGCGCGTTCATGTACTCAACCCGGTCCGAGAGATCGGCGAACGACGTCGACCCCAGGATGAACCCGAGGTTCGAACCCGACCCTTCGATATAGGCGGCCCGGGTCCGCGCATCCAGCTGCGCGCTGATCTCGTTGAACTTCGTGGTCGCGTCGTCGAGCTGGCTCTTGGTCGCCAGGTACTTCGCGGTTGCCTGGTCCAGTTCGTTCTGCGCGACGTAGAGCTCGTTCGCGATGACGTTGGCCTTCGCCTGGATGTCGTGCAGGTGGCGATACGCGGCGGTGATCTGGTTGTTGAGGCGATCCAGGTGCGTCTTGGCGTTCTGTACCTGCTGCGCGGTCGGGGCAGCCAGGGCCGTGCCGGAGACCGCCGCGAACAACGCGAGGCCGGCGGCGAGCAGGCGGAACCGTCTGAAAGAGCGCCTGGGGAAGGTCATACGGTCTTCTATCCCTACCCTACGGGGGCTGGATCGGCAACTGGATCGGGTCCACAGGGTGGGCCCCACGACCCCTCGTTGCAAGCATCATCGGCGGCGGCACCCCTGGTCTGGAGCCTGAAGCAGCTACGCCAGACCCTGGAGGGCGTCCACTTCAGCGATCGCGGCCAACCAACCGTTGCGCCGCAATCGGTCCTCGGATCCCTTGAGAAGCTCGATGCCGCCGCCCGCATCGGCCCCGAAGAGGCGTCCGGCCAGGTAGCGCTGGGCGGCGAGGGCGTTCGGTGTGCCGCGGGGCCCCGACTCTGCCTCGATCGCCTCCTTCGCGTGCGCAGCGGCCGTCTCGACGTCTCCGGAGGCGAGCGCCAAAGTGAGCTCCGCCACATAGACCGCCGTTCTCGATCCGGGCTCCCCCTCGGCGGAACGGGCTCGGGAGTCATCCAGGATCTCCCTCCCGCTCGCTACATCACCGCGGAGTGCCAAGGTCCGTGCCAGTTCCGAGGCAGTCCACGTGATGAGGGCGCGCTCGCGCAGATCGAGACAGAGCACGAACGCCTCGCGCAGATCGGTCTCCGCGTCCTCGAGGCGTCCCGCCAGGCGGTGGATCGAACCGCGTTCGCCCAGAGCACCTGCGAGCTCCCATCGCGCACCGAGTTCGCGGAGTGTCGTCACCGCGGCGTCGGCATCGACGAGCGCCTCGTCGAGATGCATCAGGCGGCGGAGCGAACCGGCAACGGTTTGCCGCGCGATCGCCATCGTGAACTCCTGGTCGGCTTCCCGCCCGATCGCAAGCGCCTCACGCGCGACCGCGAGCGCCTCCCGTTCGTCGCCCACGGGCGAGATCACGGCGGCCAGGCCGACCATCGCCCGGGCCTCCGCCCAATGATCGCGGCGCGGGTTCGACAGCGCCACGTCCAACGCCTCCCGGAACATCGTTTGGGCCAACTCCAGCTGGTTCTGCCAGAAGGGGACCCAGCCCGCCATCAACAGGGTTCGCGCCAGCACGTAGGGATCACCCAGCCGGCGCGAGGCCTCGAGCGATCGTTCGAACAGCAGCTCGGCCTCCTTGCCGTCGCCGCGGATGGTCAGCGTGATATCGGCGAGGTACCGGCAGGCGTGGGCGGTCACTTGATCACTCGCTCCCTTCGCGAGTTCCAACGCGCGTTCGAGCGAGCCCTGTGCACCGTCGAACTCGCCCAGCCAGTACTCGGTTTCGCCGAGCTTGGAGAGGAGCCACGCCTCCCGTTCGGCCCACGCGTCGTCGGGACCGCTCAACGACAGGGCTCGCTGGTAGAGGTCCCCCGCCGCCCTTGAGCGCATCCGCCGCCGGTCCAGGTCGCCTGCTGCCTCGAGCGCGGTGATCGCCCGATCCGCAACCGAGCGATCGCGGGGGTTCAGGTCCAACGAGGCGCGGGCGGCCTGCTCCAGATGGAAGGCGATGGTTCGGGGGAACCGTTCGGCCCGCTCAGGTTCGGCCAACTTGTTCGCGACACGCAGATGCAGCCGCTGCCGCTCGCGCTTAGCGAGGGACTCATACGCCACGTCGCGCAGGACATCCGAACGGAACCGCCAGCGGCTGGGCCGGTCCTCGTCGGGGATCAGCAGCTCTTCGTCGGCCGCCTCTTGCAGGAGCGCCGTTGCGGGATCGGCGATGATGGCGAGCTCGTCGAGACCGAAATGGCCCCGAGGGAAGACGGAGGCCCGCCGCACGAGTTCGCGCGCGGCCGGGCTCAGCGCGTCGATCCGTGCCGAGATCACTGCCTGCACCGTCGGCGGCAACAACCGGGACGTGGGTGCGGGACCGGCGGGTGGCACCGACCCCTCCTCGCGCATCAACATCCCGGTGATCTCCACGATGAAGAATGGGTTGCCGCCCGAGTGCCCCGCCACGCGTTCCGCGTCGCTTCGTGATAAGTCGCCCGCCTCGGTGGCGAGCTGCACCGCGTGCCCGTGGCTCAGCGGCTCGACCCACAGTGTGACGGCGTCGGCTATCCCGCCCGCCCACCCCGGCCGATGCTCCAGGAATTCCCACCGGGCGACGCAGATGACCATCAACGGGACTTTGCGTCCGTCCTTGACGAGCTGTTCCAGGAGGTCAAGGAGAAGCGGATCGGCCTCGTGCAGATCCTCGAACACGAGCACCAGCGGTCCGTCCTTGGCGATGCCCTCGAGCATCGAGAGCACACCGCGACGGACCTCGGCCGCCCGATAGCGGTGCTCCTCGTCCTCCTCGACGAGTCCCAGCGCGATCCCCAACCGGCGGACGGCACGGTCGACGTCGTCGGGGTCCACCCAGCCCTTGACGTTCTCGCGCAAGCTCGCGAGCACTTGTTCGGTCGGGGCGCCGCGCTCCTCGCCAATGAGCCGGTACACCATCTGCGCGAGCGGCCAGAACGTGACCTCTTCCTCGAACACGCTGGAGCGTCCTCGAAGGACCTGGACGTCCTCGGGCAGGCGGCGAAGGAACTCCGTCACGATGCGGCTCTTCCCGATCCCCGGTTCGCCCAGGAGCGTGACCAGATGCGCGCGTTCGCGCGCCTCCACCCGCTCGAAGGTGTCCTGCAGCAACGTCAGTTCGCGCCGGCGGTTGACCATGTGGATGGTCGAACGGATGGACTTCGATGAGAGCTTGACCACCGGCCACGCCACGAGTTCGTCTTCGAAGCCTTTGGCTGCGATCGTCTTCACCGGGCCGAACTCCACCGCCGATTGCGCGAGGAGGTGCGTGGTTCCCCCGACCAGGATCTGCCCCGGCTCGGCGGCCTGTTGCAGCCGCGCACCGGCGTTGACCTCGACGCCGATGACGATGTTCCGATCCGTGGCGCCGCCAACGGCCACCTGGCCGGTGTTCACGCCAACGCGCACGCGCATCGGGACCGGCAGCCCTAGGCGCTTCCCGAGTTCGCCGGCCTCCTCCACGATGTCCAGGGCGGCCCTGATGGCACGGACCGCGTCATCGTCGTGGGACGTGGGCACCCCGAAGACACCCAACACGGCGTCGCCGATGAAGGTCTCGGCTTGGCCGCCGAGCCAAGCGATCTCGTCCTGCACCATCCCGTGGAACGCGGCGAGCACGTCGCGATACCGCTCGGGGTCCAGCCGTCCGGCCAGTTCGGTCGAGGA
>JAXDJY010000346.1:0-2949 GCA_034667445.1 Actinomycetota bacterium
CAGTTCGAGGTGCTGGCGTGGCTTGCCCGAGCGGGAAGGCGGGGTCTCCGTATGTCTGAGCTGGCGTCACGGGTCGTCCTGTCGCCGAGCGGAGTGACGCGGGCGGTGGATCAACTCGAGCGCAGAGGCCTCGTCGAGCGGTGCGTCTTCGAGGGCGACCGTCGCGGCTCGCTCGCGTCCCTCACCTCCGACGGTCGGTCGCTCCTGCGAAAGGCGGCGAATGACCACGTGCTCGGCCTGCGGGAGCATTTCTTCAAGCACCTGAGTCGCAGTGAGCTCGAGCATCTGACGACCGCGCTCGAGGCCATCCTTGACGGCGAGGAACCCTAAACGACAGTGGTGGCTTGGTAGCGTTCCGCCATGCTCCTCACCATCACGAGCGCAACCCCGCCGGCGACAGACCTTGGATTCCTCCTACATAAGAACCCGGCGAACGTCCGGTCGGTGAAGCTCTCCTTCGGCCAGGCACACGTCTTCTATCCCGAGGCCACCGAGGATCGGTGCACCGCGGCGCTGCTCCTGGAGGTCGACCCGATCGCGTTGGTACGTAAGGGACGCGGGAGGGGAGGGTTCCCACTTGCAGAGTACGTCAATGATCGGCCGTACGTGGCGTCCTCGTTCATAAGCGTCGCGATCGCGAAGCTGTTCGGCACGGCGATGTCGGGGCGGAGCGAGGACCGGCCCGAACTCGCCGACCAGCCCTTGGACCTGGTCGCCCACATCCCGGTGTTGCCATGCCGCGGAGGGGACGACCTACTGCGCAGGCTGTTCGAGCCGCTCGGCTACGCCGTCGAGGCGGCGCCCATCCCGCTGGATGATCGGTTCCCCGGCTGGGGAGACAGCCCGTACGTCGACGTGCGCCTGCGCTCCCGCGTTCGCCTTCGCGATCTCCTCACACACCTGTACGTACTGCTGCCCGTGCTCGACGACGAGAAGCACTACTGGGTGGATGAGGACGAGATCGAGAAGCTCCTCCTGCGCGGTGGCGACTGGCTCGCGAGCCATCCCGACCGTGAGTTGATCGCGGGACGCTATCTGAAACACCGGTCGGGACTGGCGAGAGAAGCCCTGGCGCGCCTCCTGGATGATGGCCAGGTCGACGCAGATGGCGGAGCCGACGCAGCCATCGAGGCGCGGCCGAGTCTGCGAGACGAACGGCTGGTGGCCGTGGTGGCGGCGCTGGAAGAAGGGGACGTCCATCGCGTGCTCGACCTCGGTTGCGGTGACGGCCGGCTGCTGCAGGTGCTCTTGAAGGACCCGCGCTACGAGGAGATCGTCGGCGTCGATGTGTTGACTTCAGCCCTGGCAGCTGCCGCTCGCCGGATCCACCTGGAGGAACTAGCGCCTCGGCAGAAGGCACGCGTCCGGCTCCTGCAGGGCGCGCTCACCTACCGGGACCGGCGGCTCGCCGGCTACGACGCCGCCGTCCTCATGGAAGTGATCGAACACATGGATCCGCCGCGTATCGCCGCGCTCGAGCGAGCAGTGTTCCAAGGGGCACGGCCCTCGCGCGTAATCCTTACGACGCCCAACGCCGAGTACAACGCGCTGTTCGCCGGCTTGGCTCCGGGGGAACTGCGCCACCGGGACCATCGATTCGAGTGGACGCGAGAAGGGTTCGAAACCTGGGCGGGAGACCTGGCCGGCCGGCATGGCTACCAAGTGGCGTTCCGCTCGATCGGTCCGGAGGACAAGAGGCTCGGGGCGCCAACCCAGATGGCGGTGTTCGACCGATGACGACGCTGAAGATCCCCGAGCTCTCTCTGGTGGTGCTGGTCGGCACCAGCGGATCCGGGAAGTCGACGTTCGCCGCGAAGCATTTCGGGCCGCACGAGGTTCTCTCGTCCGACTTCTGCCGCGGTCTGGTCGGCAACGACGAGAACGACCAGTCGGTAACGAGCGAAGCGTTCGACGTGCTCCACTACATCGCGGCCACACGGCTGCGGCTCGGCCACCTCACGGTGATCGACGCAACCAACGTTCAACCGAGCGCTCGCCAGCCGTTGATCCAACTCGCCCGGGAGCACCATGTCCTTCCCGTCGCGATCGTCCTGGATGTTCCCGAGGATGTGTGCATCACGCGGAACACATCGCGGCCCGATCGTGACTTCGGCGCCCACGTCATCAAGCGGCAACGCCGAGACCTGGGGCGGCCGTCGGGGCGTCTGGAGAAGGAGGGCTTCCGGCGGGTATTCGTCCTGCACGGCGAGGACGAGATCGCCGAGGTCGCCATCGAGCGGGAACGGGCGTGGACCGACCGTACGGATCTACACGGTCCCTTCGACCTGATCGGTGATGTGCACGGCTGCCACGACGAGCTCCTGGACCTCCTGACGCATCTCGGTTACGAGTCCGACCCCGAGGCGGGGTTCCGCCATCCTGACGGGCGAACAACCGTGTTCCTCGGCGACCTCGTGGATCGCGGCCCGGCGACGCCTGCGGTGCTTCGCACCGCGATGGCGATGGCGAAAGCAGGCACAGCGATCTGCGTCCCGGGGAACCATGAGAACAAGTTGGTGCGGGCGCTCCGGGGCCGCAAGGTGCAGATCTCCCACGGACTTGCCGAGACGCTCGAACAACTCGCCGCCGAGCCCGCCGGGTTCCAAGACGAGGTGGTCTCCTTCCTCGATGGCTTGGTGAGCCACTTGGTTCTGGATGATCGGAGGCTCGTCGTTGCCCACGCCGGGATGCGCGAGGAGATGCAGGGCCGGGCTTCGGGAGCCGTCCGGTCGTTCGCCCTGTACGGCGAGACCACCGGGGAGACGGATGAGTTCGGGCTGCCGGTTCGCTACCCGTGGGCGCAGGACTACCGGGGTGCGGCGATGGTGGTGTACGGCCACACGCCGACAACGGAACCCGTCTGGGTGAACAACACCATCTGTATCGACACCGGCTGTGTGTTCGGCGGCAAGCTCACCGGTCTCCGATATCCGGAGAAGGAGTTGGTGC
>JAXDJY010000347.1:0-3571 GCA_034667445.1 Actinomycetota bacterium
GATGTCGCCCCACCGACGTCGAGCTTCCCCTCCGGACACACCGCAGCGGCGATCGTCTTGTACGCGGGCCTCGCGATCATCGTGGGAACCCTCACGCGGTCGTTCGTGCCCCGGGCGCTCGCCTGGCTCCTCGCGGTCGTGCTCCCGATCTTCGTCGCGCTCTCCAGGCTCTACCGCGGCATGCACCATCCCACCGACGTGATCGGCAGCTGCGTGTTAGGCGTCGGAGCGTTGGCGTTTGCTCTCTTGGCGGCGCGTGCGGCAGGGACCGTCCAAGCTCGTAGAGAGGCAGCCGCGACGCCCGCTGCGCGACCCGACGCTGCAACGTCGGTGCCGGCGGAGCTGTCCCGATGACGTCGGTAGGAGTGCTCGCGCATTCCGCGAAGAGCATGGGAGGGGGCCTCGGCGAACTCCGCAAGGTGCTCTCCAGCTACGGCGTCAACGATCCCCCCTGGCACGAGGTCGAGAAGAGCCGTTTCATCCCCGATCGCGCCAGTGAACTCGTCGAGGCGGGCGCCGACCTCATCTTCGTGTGGGGCGGCGACGGAACCGTCCAGCAAGCGATCGACGCCCTGGTGGGCTCGCCCGTCACGGTGGCGATCATGCCGGCCGGGACGGCCAATCTCCTTGCGACCAATCTCGGCATCCCGAAAGACCTCGAAGAGGCTGTGAAGGTGGGTCTTCACGGCGGGCGGACGGACCTCGACCTGGGGAAGCTCAACGGTGAACATTTCGCGGTGATGGGCGGGGCGGGGCTGGACGCCTTCATGCTTCGCGACGCGGACGCCGGGCTGAAGGATAGGGTCGGGCGGATCGCGTACGCATGGACCGGCGCGAAGAACGTGGACCGCCGCCCGATCAAGACGCGGATCGACGTCGACGGCGAACGATGGTTCACGGGCGAGACCAGCTGCGTGCTGATCGGCAACGTGGGCGACGTTATCGGCGGGCTCTCGGCGTTCCCCGACGCGAGCCCGACCGATGGGTTCCTGGAGATCGGTGTCGTCACGGCCGACGGCGCGCTCGAGTGGGCGCGGACGCTCGGACGAGCGGCCGTGGGCGACGTGTCCGGGTCGCCATTCGTGGATACAACGACGGGAGGCAGGTTCGACGTCCGGTTCGACGTGGCCACCCCGTATGAGCTCGATGGAAGCGACAGGAAGAAGACGAAGCGGATGAAGGTGAAGATCAGGCCGGCTGCGATCACGATCTGCGTCCCGGAGGTGGTGGAGACATGAGCACGGCGAACGTGGTCCCCGAGACGTGGGAGCTAACCGGCGACGATGCGAAGGAAACGCTGCAACGCACCGGGACGAAGCAACTCATCAAGGACGGAGCGCGGCGGTTCCGCGTGGCGGATGGCTTCAGCCATGCCCGTTCGATGGCGTACGCAACCACGCTGGTGTTCCTGCAGGGCGTGATCGCCCTGGTCGGCCTGGCGAGCGCATTCGGAACCAAAGGGGTCGGTGGCGTCGCGGTGAACATGCTGCACACGGTCGTCCCCGGACCCGCTGGGTCCGTGCTCACCGACGCGGTACAACAGGCACACAAGGCCGGCTCGACCCACCGCTATCTGGCACTCACGGTGGGACTCATCGGCGCACTCATCACCGCCACCACCCTTTTCGGACAGATCGAGCGAGCCCTCAACCGGATCTACGGGATGGAGCAAGACCGGCCGACGGCGCAGAAGTACGGGCGCGCGTTCGTTCTGACGATCTCGGCCGGTCTCCTTTCCGTGGCCGCATTCGCGGCGCTGTCACTGGGCGGAGCGATCGGTA
The DNA here is from genome assembly GCA_034667445.1 of Actinomycetota bacterium. Lineage (GTDB taxonomy): Bacteria > Actinomycetota > UBA4738 > UBA4738 > HRBIN12 > JANXVR01. Next base: position 1,782 of record JAXDJY010000347.1, read on the forward strand.
CGTCGATCACGAACCACACCTTCGCGACCGTGTGGAACATCGTCCGCTGGCCGATCGCCCTCGTCGCCCTCGCAGCCGGGATCGCGTTGATCTTCCGGCACGCTCCCCGCCGGCATCAGCCTGGGTGGTCATGGCTCGCGTTCGGTGCCGGTATCTCGGTTGTTCTGCTCCTGGCAGTAACCGTGGTCCTCAACCTGATGTTCCGACTGAGCTCGACGTTCGGGAAGACCTACGGGCAGCTCGCCGGGATCGTGGCGCTGATGTTATGGGCACTCCTGGCCTCGATCGCCCTGCTGTTGGGAGCAGCGTTCGCCGCCCAACTGGAGGCAGTGCGCGCCGGCGTCGGCGCGCCCCAGAGCGAGACGAAGGTCGCGGGGTCACAACCCCACATGGAAGCGGAGCAGGTCGCCGCGGTCGGACGATGACCCAGGAGCCGGCCTCGCCGAACCATCAGCAGGACGCTGTCCGGTTCCGCCGAACGCTCGAAGGAGTGATAGGCGTACCCGCCACCGAAGGCAATCGCATCGAGGTTCTGCGCAACGGTGAGGAGATCTTCCCAGCGATGTTGGAAGCGATCGATGGAGCCACCACCACTATCGACTTCCTCACGTTCGTGTATTGGCAGGGAGGGATCGGAACCCGGTTCGCGCGATCGCTCGCGGCCCGCGCGGAAGCGGGCGTGCGGGTGCGGGTGCTCCTGGACAGCTGGGGCGCCAATCCCATCGATCGTCCGTCGATCGATCTGATGGAGTCCGCAGGCGTTGCGGTGCATTGGTTCCGGCCGCTGCACCGGTTCGAGCCATCGAAGATGAATCACCGGACGCACCGGAAGGTTCTGGTCGTGGACGAGTCCACCGGCTTCACCGGCGGGGTGGGCATCGCCGACGAATGGAACGGGGACGCTCGCGACGAGTCGGAGTGGCGTGACACGCACTTCCGGCTGAGCGGCCCCGCAGTCGACGGCCTCCGCGCGGCGTTCCTCGACAACTGGGCGGAGACCGATCCCGTGCTGTTCGAGGAAGGGGTCGACCGGTTCCCCGAGCAACCGCAGCCGGGGAACAGCGTCGTGCAATGTGTCCGCGGCGCGTCCGAGGCAGGTTGGAGCGACATCACGACGCTGTTCCTGACTCTCCTGCAGGCCGCCGAACAACGGATCCGCATCACGACCGCCTACTTCGTACCCGATCAGGAGCTGATCGATCGCCTCTGCGCCGCCTCCGGTCGTGGGGTCGAGGTCGAGGTCCTGCTGCCCGGACCGCACGCGGACAAGCGCTTCGTGCAGCTCGCAGCCGAGTCGGCGTATGCCGCTCTACTGGAGTGCGGCGTCAAGATCTGGAATTTCCAACCGTCGATGCTCCACGCGAAGATCATCACGGTGGACGGCTGCGTCGCCTCCGTCGGCTCCGCCAACTTCAACGCTCGTTCGACCGAGCTTGACGAGGAGATCAACCTCGCCATCATCGACGCGCACATCGTGGCTGAGCTCGACCGGCAGTTCGATCAGGACCTCGAGCGGAGTGAAGCGATCGACCCGGCGCGATGGGAAGACCGATCCGCGGGACAGCGGCTCTTGGAACAGGTCACGAAACCGCTCCGCCACGAGGTCTAGATGCGGAGTTCGCCCCTGAGGTTTCAGCCGACGCCGAGTTGGAAAACATCGCGGCGGAGGTGATCGCCATGCCACAGAAGTCATGGTCGGCCAAGCGAGAACGACAGTACGACCACATCAAGGAGGGCCTCGAAGAGCGAGGCAAGGACGAGGACGTTGCGGAGGAGATCGCCGCCCGGAC
>JAXDJY010000348.1:0-5364 GCA_034667445.1 Actinomycetota bacterium
AGAACGAGATCCGCCGGCAGGTTGGCATCGTCTTCCAATCGTTCAACCTGTTCCCGCATATGACGGTCCTCAGGAACATCACATTGGCTCCTCGGGAGGTCCTTGGAACCAAGAGGCCCGAAGCCGACGCCGAAGCGCGTGAGCTGCTCGACCGCTTCGGGCTTGCTGATCGGGCCGAGGACTATCCCGACAAACTCTCCGGCGGGCAGCAGCAGCGAGTGGCGATCATGCGAGCGCTGGCGATGAAGCCGGACATCCTTCTCCTGGATGAGATCACCAGCGCCTTGGACCCGGAGCTGGTTGCCGAGGTGCTCGACGTGATCCGCGAGTTGGCGGCCGAGGGGATGACCATGCTGCTCGCCACCCACGAGATGGGGTTCGCGCGGGACATCGCTACGCGGGTGTGCTTCCTGGACGAAGGCGTGATCCTCGAACAGGGGCCCCCGGAGCAGATGTTCGCCGCGCCGCAGCAGGAACGCACGAAACAGTTCCTAGCGCGGATCGTCGCCGCCGGCCGCATGTAGCGCCGAGCCTTAGTGCTGCAAGAGGTGCGCCACCATGCCGGGCCCGCGGATGACGATCGAACCGGGACCACGACCAGCGCTTCCGAGTTCGCTGTGCGAGCGGTTGGAAGGCAAAGGCTGATGGTGGGCAACCCAGGTCAGATCGCCGGTGGTACACAGTTGCGCCTGTTCGTCGGAGGTGAGTGCCGCGATGGTGACCCGAAGCGTGCCCGTCGCGCGGTCGCGGGAGAAGTCGCCGGTCATGTTGATCGCCATCTGGCCATCGTTATCCGAGAACGTGAGCTGTTTGTTCACGAGGGGTTCTCCGGGGAAGAATCCGAACCCGACACCCCAATACTGCACGGTGCTGTCGTCGCACGTCAGTGCGATCTCGAAGTCCATGCCGCTGAGACGAAGCTTGTGATGGCTCCGCACTAGGCTGAAGTCGATCTGGGCGGCTTGAGAGGTGTGGCCCGCCCAATACAGGAGCTTGCTGTGACCGCCGGCGCTGGCCGGTGTCGCGGCTGAAAGCAGGAGGGTGGCGCCGAGAACGGCGATCAAGAGGCGGCGGGCCAGGCGTGGTCCTTCCGTGGTTGGAGCTGCAGTCTCTCACGGGGTTCTCAGTGAAACAACGGCATGCGCCGGGAACAGCCGTGTCGTCCCAGGGTCTTAGACTGATGGTCATGAAGCCGTTCAAACTGGTGTCCGACTTCACCCCTTCCGGTGACCAGCCGGCGGCGATCGCGCAGCTGGTGGAGGGTGTGAACGCCGGGGAACCCCACGTCACGCTGCTCGGTGCCACCGGTACCGGCAAGACCTTCACCATCGCGCACCTGGTGCACGAGATCCAGCGTCCGACTCTGGTGATCGCGCCGAATAAGTCGCTTGCCGCCCAGCTCGCGAACGAGTTCCGGGAGGTGTTCCCGGAGAACGCCGTGGAGTACTTCGTCAGCTACTACGACTACTACCAACCCGAGGCCTACATCGCTTCTACGGACACCTACATCGAGAAGGACTCCTCGGTGAACGAGGAGATCGAGCGGCTGCGGCATTCGGCCACGGCCGCCCTCCTGAACCGGCGCGACGTCCTCATCGTGGCAAGCGTTTCCTGCATCTACGGGCTCGGGTCGCCCGAGGAGTACGAGGGCCAGATCCTCCGTCCCTACAAGGGGACGGACATCCCGCAAGAGTTCGCGATGCAGCGGCTGGTGGACATCCAGTACCAGCGGAACAACGTGAGCCGCGCGCGTGGGACGTTCCGCGTCCAGGGCGACACCCTCGAGGTCTTCCCGCCGTATGAACAGAGCGGATTCCGGATCGAGTGGTGGGGCGACACCATCGAGAAGATCTCCAAGTTCGATCCGGTGACGGGGGAGCTGATCGACGAAGAGATCGTCGACCTCACGATCTTCCCGGCGTCGCACTACGTCACCAGCGAGGAACGCATGAAGCGCGCACTCGTCGACATCGAACAGGAACTCATCGAACGTCTGGCTTACCTCGAAGGTCAGGGCAAACTCCTGGAGGCCGAACGGCTCCGGATGCGCACCTCCTATGACCTGGAGATGATGCGAGAGGTCGGGTTCTGCAGCGGCATCGAGAACTATTCGCGGCACCTGGACGGGCGCGCAGCCGGGACGGCGCCGTTCACCTTGCTCGACTACTTCCCGGACGACTACTTGGTCGTCATCGACGAATCTCATGTGACGGTTCCCCAGATCCGCGGCATGTTCGAGGGCGATCTGTCGAGGAAGTCGAACCTCGTGGAGCACGGATTCCGGTTGCCGAGCGCCATCGACAATCGTCCTCTGCGGTTCGAGGAGTTTGTCGAACGCGTCCCCCAGACCGTGTACCTGTCGGCCACCCCCAGTCCGTACGAGATGAACGTCGCGAGCCGGGTGGTCGAGCAGATCGTTCGTCCGACCGGGTTGGTCGATCCGGAGGTACAGATCCGTCCGACGAAGGGACAGGTCGACGACCTCATGGAGGAGATCCGTGTCCGGGCCGAACGCAACCAGCGCGTATTGGTCACCACTCTGACCAAGAAGATGGCGGAAGACCTCACGGATTATCTGGTCGAGATGGGGATCCGGGTTCGCTACCTCCATTCCGAGGTAGACACCTTGCAGCGCATCGAGATCGTGCGTGACCTGCGGCTGGGTGAGTTCGACGTACTGGTGGGGATCAACCTCCTCCGCGAGGGGCTGGACCTGCCCGAGGTATCGCTCGTCGCGATCCTAGACGCCGACAAAGAGGGGTTCCTCCGGTCCGTTACGTCGTTGGTGCAGACCATCGGGCGCGCGGCGCGGAACGTGGACGGAACGGTGCTGATGTATGCCGACACGGTGACGGATTCGATGAAACATGCCATCAGCGAGACCCAGCGCCGCCGGCAGATCCAGCTCGCATACAACGTGGAGCACGGCATCGACCCGACCACGATCCAACGGAAGGTGACCGACATCTTGCTGACCCTCCGCGGGGAGGATGGTCCTACCGCTCCGAAGAAGACACGGACCAAGCGTGCGGCCAGACCGGAGATGCCCCAAGACGAGTTGACGCGTCTCATCCAAACGCTGGAAGACGAGATGCACGACGCGGCCAAGGAGTTGCGGTTCGAGTACGCGGCTCGGCTGCGTGACGAAGTGAACGACCTGCGGAAGGAACTCAAGGCCATGCGCACCGCAGGCGTGGGGGCGTGAGCAGGCTCTCCGTTCGAGCACCGTTGGCATGGTTCGGTCCCGGTCGGCTCGTGGCCGACGCGCGCGTCGTCTGCGATGGAGGCCTGATCGCCGCCGCCGGCCCGGCGGTCGACGTTCCCCGCGAGGAGCACGAGATCGATGTCGACGCCTTCCTCATGCCGGCAGGAGCTGATCGCCACGTCCACATCGAGCTGTCGGACCCGGTCACGGTGTTGCGGGGCGGCATCACGGCCGTTCGAGACCTGGCATGGCCGGCGGATCGGATCTTCAACCTGGCCGACGCCTCCGAACTGGTGACGTTCAACGGACCGCTGGTTCGGGCGGCGGGACCGATGTTGACCGCGCACGGTGGGTATCCCACCCACTCCTCATGGGCTCCGCCGGGTACCGGGAGGGTGGTTAGCGGTCCGGATGACGGGGCGTCGGCGGTTCGCGAACTCGCCGCGGCCGGCGCCACCGCCATAAAGATCTCGCTCAATGTCGAAGCGGGCCCCACGCCGACAGACGCAGAGCTCATGGCCATCTGCGACGCGGCCGCGCTGGCCGGCCTCCCCGTGACGGCTCACGCACAAGGCCCGGGCCAGGTCGAACGCGCGCTCGGCGCCGGCGTGGACGAACTGGCCCACACTCCGTGGATCCGTCTGTCGGACGATGTCATCGACACGGCGGCCAAGCGCATGCGGTGGATCTCGACATTGGACATCCTCAGCTTCGGCCGGGACACGCCGGAGATCCGGGCAGCCCTCGATAATCTCCGTCGGTTCCACGGGGCGGGCGGATCCATCAGCTACGGCACGGACCTCGGGAATGGTCCGGTGCCGCCCGGCATCCATACGCGCGAGCTGTTGTGGATGCGGGATGCGGGCCTCAGCAACGACGACGTCCTCGCGGCCCTTATCCGCTCGCCCATCGTTCGCGATGCGCCGGCGGATCTCATCGCACTCGGCTCTAACCCCCTCGAAGAACTCACGGCGTTCGACAACATCCGACTTGTGGTGCGTTCTGGCCGGGTCGTCAGTGGATGAGCGCTCGTACCAGCCCGGCCGCGCCACATCCGAGCACCACGAACACGGGGTTCACCTTCCGGCTGCGGATGGTCACGAACGCGACCGCCGCGATCACGAGGGAGAACCACACCACCGACGAAAGCGTGGGGACCGGCAGCGACGCGCCGAACGGACGATGCAGGGTCACGCGGGAGAACAGCACCGTGATCGCAAAGGAGAGCGCGAGGCTCGCGATCACCCCGACCACCGCTGCGGTGATGGCACCCAGCGCCGATCCGAGGCGCCGGTCACCGCGCAATCGCTCGATGTAGGGCGCCCCGAGGAAGATCCATAGGAAGCACGGCGCGAACGTTGCCCAGACCGTGACGCAGGCACCCAGGACCCCGGCAACCAACGGTGAGAGGTCTCCGTGGAAACGATACGCCGCAAGGAATCCGACGAACTCTGTCACCATGATCAGCGGGCCGGGCGTGGATTCGGCGAGCCCCAGCCCGGAGGCCACGCCGGCGGGAGAGAGCCAACCGAACCGGTAAACGGCGGCCTGGTTGACATACGCGAGCACCGCATATGCCCCACCGAACGTCACCAGGGTCGCCGAGCTGAAGAAGAGCGCCTCACGGCTGAGCGTGTCGGAAGTGCCGCGCCACAGGATGACCGTGAGGAGTGGCAGCCACCACGCCGTCACGCCAACCGCCAGGACCTTCAGCGTTCGCCGCGCGGAGGGAAGGGTGTGGGTTGCGGACGCGGACACGTCGTTGATGGCCGCCCCGCCGTCGTCGGTCAGTTCGCCCGGTATGCGTACGGCGTCGGGCCGGATGCGCAAGGCGATGTACCCGGCCACACCAGCTCCGACGATCACGATCGGGAAGGCGACGCCGAACACGAAGACCGCTACGAACGAGGCCACCGCGACCCCGACGGAGAACGCGCCACTCAGCGCCCTTGTCCCGATGCGGATGAGGGCGTTCACGATCATCCCGACGACACCTGCCGAGAGCCCGGCGAACACCCCCGCGACCCATGAGACCCCCGCGTGCGCGGCGTAGGTCCACGACAGCGCCAACATCAGGAAGAAGCTCGGCAATACGAACAGCACCCCCGCGGCGATGCCCCCTCGCACCTTGTGCAGGAGCCACCCTACGTATATAACGA
>JAXDJY010000349.1:0-3896 GCA_034667445.1 Actinomycetota bacterium
GAGAAGAATGCGGCCGACATCCTCACGCGGTCCGTTCCCACCAACATCACGTCGGAGATGGGGCTGGCGCTCCTTGACGTCGCGGACGTGATCCGCCCGTATCCGGAGGTGGTGGCGTTCCTGGAAACCCTCCAAGACGACGACGTGGGTTTCCTCAACGAACTGCCGAAACTCGGTGGTGGGGGGGAAGCGCGAGACGCCATCACGACCTACCTCGACACATACGGCATGCGATGCGTCGGCGAGATCGACATCACGAGGCCGCGGTGGAGCGAACGTCCCACCGAGCTCGTACCGGTGATCCTCGGCAACATCAAGAACTTCGAACCGGGCGCCGGCGCGCGGCGCTTCGAGCAAGGCCGGCAGGAGGCTTGGGCGAAGGAACGGGACGTGCTGGAGCGCTTGCGGGCCTTACCGGACGGGGAGGAGAAGGCGGAAGAGACCAAGGAGATGATCGACCGCGTGCGGACGTTCATCGGGTACCGGGAGTATCCGAAGTACGGGATGATCAGCCGCTACTTCGTCTACAAGCAGGCTCTGCTGGAGGAGGCTGAGCGCCTCGTGCAGACGAACGTGATCCGTGACAAGGAAGACATCTTCTTCCTGACGTTCCAGGAGTTCCACGACGTCGTGCGCACGAGCCACGTGGACGACCAGCTCATCCGCAGGCGCAAGGACGATTTCAGGTCGTATCGCGCGCTAGCACCGCCCCGCGTGTTCACGTCGGACGGCGAAGTCATCACCAGTGCATACCGACGCGGTGACATCCCGGCCGACGCACTGCTCGGCCTGCCCGTTTCCGCCGGCACCGTCGAAGGGCGGGCTCGCGTCATCCACGACATGGCGGAGGCCGATCTCGAACCGGGCGACATCCTGGTCACGGCCTACACGGACCCGAGCTGGTCGCCGCTCTTCGTCGTGGTCACGGGCCTCGTGACGGAGGTGGGCGGTCTGATGACCCACGGCGCCGTCATCGCCCGGGAGTACGGACTGCCGGCCGTCGTCGGCGTGGAGCACGCGACCGAGTTGATCCGAGACGGGCAGCGGATCCGCGTCCACGGCACGGATGGGTTCGTGGAGATCCTGCTCTAGGAGGTCCCCCACCGCTTCGAACCCGAGGGCCGGACACGACCTGTCCCCTGCTTCCAACCCTGTTCCACATAGTGGGATGGCGTCCCAGCATGTGGAACACCCTTCAGCGGCAAGAGGGGTACGTCCCCGCGAACGAGCACTAACCCGCGTCCGCGAAGGGATCAGTGGGCGTGCGAGTGGGAATGTGCCTCGGCGCCCGCCGCCGGAGCAGCGCCCGCCGTGGTCATCAGCGTCAGCGGCTTGCCCACCTTGGTCTTCGTCGCGCGGGCGACCGCGGTCGCTGCGGCGCGGAGGACCACGCTCGCCTCCGCCGCAGGATCACTCACCACGATCGGAACCCCGGAGTCGCCCCCCGCCCGCAGGCTCGGCAGCAGCGGGATCTGTCCCATCAGCGGCACGCCGAGCGTGTCGGCGGCCTCCTGGCCACCGCCGGTTCCGAAGATGTCGTCGCGCTCGCCGCAATGCGGACAGAGGTAGTAGCTCATGTTCTCGATGACGCCGATGGGGCGGAGATTAGTTCGTTCGGCCATCTTGCCGGCGCGCTCCGCGACCTTGCGGGCCGCTTCCTGCGGCGTGGTCACGACGAGCATCGACGCACCCGGGATGAACGAGGCGAGCGAGATGCTTACGTCCCCGGTCCCCGGCGGGAGGTCGCAGAGCAGGTAATCCAGGTCACCCCAGTAGACGTCGCCCAGGAACTGTTCGATCGCCTTGTGGAGCATGGGTCCGCGCCAGATCACCGGCGTCTCCTCCGGCACGAAGAATCCCATGGAGATGACCTTCACGCCGTGGCCTTCGAGCGGCAGGATCATGTCGTTGAACCCGACCGGCTTGCCCGAGACGCCGAGCATGCGCGGCACGCTGAATCCCCACACGTCGGCGTCCAACACGCCTACGCGGTGGCCCTCGGCGGCGAGCGCCGCGGCGAGGTTGACCGTGACGGAGGACTTGCCGACGCCTCCCTTGCCGCTCGCGATCGCGATGATCGACGTGGACGAAGGGAACGTGATCTTCTGCGGGTTCGCGGGAGTGGCGGCCGTCGCGCCCGGGCTGCGGAGCTTGGCCACCAGATCGGCGCGCTGCTCCGGGCTCATCGGCGTGAGCGGGACCTCGACCTTCTCCACGCCCTCCAATGGCCGAACCGCGGCGGTGACGTCCTGGGTGATCCGGTCCTTCAGCGGGCAGCCCTCGATCGTGATGAGGACTCCGACACGAACGGTGGCCCCGTCGATGGCGATGCTGTTGAGCATCCCGATGTCTTCGATCGGACGCCCGATCTCGGGGTCCATCACGCTCCTGAGCGCTTCGCGGACCTGCTGTTCGGTGACCATCGGGCTCGCCTCCGGGTAGAGTCAGATTTCGCACGGTGAGAACCGTGGAAATCCATCATAGCCGTCCCATGGGGGAACGATGCCGGAGCCCACCCCGCTCGAGGTCCACAAAGCGCTCGCCGACGACACGCGCTACCGGCTGTACCGCTACCTCCGATTGTCCGGACGCCCCGTACCCGTGCGCGAACTCTCGACACGCCTTTCCCTGCACCCGAACACGCTCCGTCCGCATCTCCGCCGGTTGGAGGAGATCGGCCTGGTGGCGAGTGAAACCCGCAAGGGCACGGGCGCCGGCCGCCCGCAGACGGTGTACTCGGCGCTCGACGCCGACGATCACGCGGGTCGGGACTACCGGCTCCTGACGGAGATCTTGGCTCCGCTGGTGTCGGGTGCGCGCAAACGCGAACGCGCGCACGAGCTTGCGCGCGAGTGGGGCGCCTACCTGGTGGCGCGGAGCGCGCCGAAACCGGCCGCGCGCCGGGCTCCCGGGCCCGATCTCGCGGTGCTCCAGGAGGCGATGTCCGAGGCGGGGTTCGACCCGAGGTTCCACCGGCGGAGTGCCCGGGATGTGGACATAACGCTGCGCGTCTGTCCATTCCGCGACCTGCAGGCCGAACAGGTGGACCTCATCTGCGGCATCCACAAAGGCCTGCTCGAAGGCATCCTCGGGGCCTCGCGCCCGGTCCTTGGCCTCACGGCGTTCGAGCCCGAACCGTCGGGGTCTTGCCGCGCCTCCGCCTCGGTGATCGGGCGCTGACCCTTCCGCACCTCCCAGATTCTCGGTATCCGTGCTGAAGTCCGGCCGTCCCTCCGCCGATGGAAGGGGGGACGCCCGGACGCGGCTACGCCGCCTCCGGGCTCACTACGAGCCGTCGGATATGAGGGGTTCATGGATATGGATAAGGCGCCGATCGTCGTCGAGTTCGACGGCTGGCTGGAGCAGTTGGTCGGTGGAGAGGGCTCTGACTTGCACGCGAAGGTCGGTTCGGCCCCGATGATCCGGCTGCCCGACGGCCTGTTCCGTCTGGAGCGTGCTCCGCTCATGCCGGAGGAGACCCAGACCATCGCCGAGGGCATCATCCCGGCCGACCGGATGCAGAAGTTCAAGGATCTGGGCGAGATCGACTTCGCCTACTCCCTGCCCGACATCGGCCGGTTCCGCGTGAACGTCTTCCGTCAGCGCGGATCGATCAGCATGGTCCTGCGGAAGCTCCGCTTCGGCGGTCCTTCGTTCGAGGAGGTCGGCCTTCCCGAGGCGGTGCGGAACATCGCCGACGAACACCGCGGGCTGATCCTGGTCACAGGCCCCACGGGTTCGGGCAAGACGACCACGCTCGCCGCCATGATCGACTACATCAACAAGACCAAGGCAGTGCACATCGTTACGGTCGAAGACCCCATCGAGGTCTTGCACAAGGACCACCTCGCCTCCATCAACCAGCGGGAGATCGGCAACGACACGATGGACTTCCT
>JAXDJY010000350.1:0-3764 GCA_034667445.1 Actinomycetota bacterium
ACGACGGGGAACGTGCAGGTGCAGGTGTATCTCACCGACACCGTCAGCCCCGAGGCGCAAACGGTCATCCAGAGCAAGCTGCAGGGATTGAGCGCGGTGGAGTCGGCGACCTACGTGAGCAAGGCCCAGGCGTGCGAACGGGCGAAGGTCCTTTTCCAGAACTCGCCGGCGCTGCTGGCCAATCTGAACTGCGACGTGTTGCCGGCATCGTTCCAGGTCAAGCTCCAGGACGCGACGCTCTTCGCGCAGGTGACCGCCGCCCTCGGGTGCCAGTTCCAAACGACGAACGGCGCCGCAACACAGGTCTGCACCGAACCCGGCGTCGACCTCGTGAACGACAACAGCGCACTGCTGACGCAGTTGAACTCCATCACCCACGTGCTGCAGTTCGGGGTGTTGGCCATAGCGTTCGTGATGCTTGGCGCCGCGGTGGCGCTCATCGCGAACACCTTGCGGATGGGGATGTTCGCCAGACGGAAGGAGATCGGCATCATGCGCCTGGTGGGCGCGACGAACTGGCGGATCCGGATCCCGTTCATGATCGAAGGGTTGGTCGAGAGCCTCCTGGGGGCCGCCGCGGCCATCATGGCGTTGTTCCTGGTGAAGATCCTGGTCATCGACCGGCTCCGCGATCAGATCCGGTTCTTCCCCTGGGTTCGCAACTCCGATCTCTTGTCGATCGCGCCGCTCATCCTTGTCGTCGCCACGGTCATCGCCATCATCGCCGGGACCATCGGCATGCGTCGCTTCCTGGACGTCTGAGGCGGACCCGTGCCACGCGACCCAGGCGAGAAGAACGTCGCGACGAACCGTCGCGCCCGTCACGATTATCAGATCGGCGATGTCTACGAGTGCGGGCTGGTGCTCACGGGCGACGAGGTGAAGTCGCTCAGGGAGGGACGCGCGTCGCTCACCGATTGTTACGCGCGGGTTCGCGACCACGAGATGTGGCTCGAGGGTCTCAACATCCCGCCCTACGAACAAGGCGACAAGCGAACGTTTCAGCCAACGCGTCCGCGGAAGCTCCTCCTGCACCGAAGGGAGATCGACAAGCTGGCGGCCGAGACCGCGGAGAAGGGGATGGTCCTGGTCCCGCTGCGCATCTACTTCGCCCACGGCATCGCGAAGATCGAGATCGGCCTCGGTAAGGGGAAGCGTCAGTACGAGAAGCGGCAATCCCTGGCCAAGCGCGAACACGAACGCGAGATGGAGCAGGCTGCGGGGCGCAGGAGATAGTTCGGGCACCGCGCACGCATATAGTTCGAGGCCTAACGGCTCGACAGACGAGCCGAGGGAAGGGAGGTCGACCACGGCCAAGGTGATCGTGCAGCACCACGTGGCGGACTACGACAAGTGGTTCTCCGGGTTCAAGGAGCACGGCGACAACCGGCGGGCCCACGGGGGAACGGGACACATCGTTCATCGAGCGGTCGATGATCCGAACACCATCGTCGTCATCAACGAGTTCGGAACCGTCGCAGGCGCCCAAGCCTTCATGGCTGATCCTTCTCTGAAGGCCGCCATGGACCGGGCCGGCGTGGACAAGGCGCCGCAGATCTGGATCGTGGAAGAGACCGAGTCCGAACGGTACTGAGTGGCACCCTAACGCGAGCGTGATGGCGGGCCCGGGTTGGGCCCGCCTTCTGCGTTCAAGGCGTGTCTGCGTCCGGCCGTATACTCGGAAGGACAACTACATATGGGGGTGTACTGGCTTCGACTCGGACGTTTGCCGTCTGAGGGAAGCGGGCCGTGATCCCGGATGTCACGTTAAACGCCGGACAAACACAAGCGCCAACGACAATTACGCGCTCGCTGCCTAATTAGTTAGGTAGCCGTCCTCCTCGGAGCGCCTGCGGCCGAGGGTAGGGCGTCACTAAGCAGGCTCACCACCGCGGTTCTGCCTTGGGGCCGAGGAGGGACATCGAACCCGGGCTGGTTGATGGGTCCTCCGCCGGTGGGAGCCCTGAGGCGAGATCTACCCACCGGCTCCGCCCGGAGAAGCCTCAGTCGGTCGCCCGGGGACGCGGGTTCGAATCCCGCCACCTCCACCAAGTTTGTCCTGGGCCGGTCTCGACAGGGTCAGAGCCGGTCGTGTCCATCCAAGTGAAGGTCCCGCTCCGATGCGGTTTCCAACGGTCCGGTGTTGTTGCGACGAAGGACGGAGACAGGTTCCTCGTCTACCGGAACGATACCGGGGCCATTTCGTTCCGGTGATCCAGCGAGGAATCAGCGCACCTGATCCATAGCGATATGGAAGCGACGAAGAGCGCCCTCCGAGGTCGGATACCATTGCGTTCGGCCGACGAGGGAGGAAGTTCGTGATTCGCGCCTCGATGCTTCGCCTGGGGTCCGTGCTGCTTCTGGCGTCCGCGCTCGTCGGTTGTTCGAACGCTGGTTCCAACACGAAGGCGACACCCAGTGGCGTCAGCGCAGCGGCCTACATGCACTCTCTTTGCACGTCGATGGCCGATTGGATCGACGTCACCAGGACCCGCGTGGACCAGTTTGGGCCGGAGATAGCGGCCGCGAAGACCCTGCGTGATCGTCGGACATTGGCCATTGCATACTTCGCGGATCTCGCCGCCGGTACCGGTCTACTCGTGGACGGGATAAAAGGGGAGGGCGCGCCCGACGTTGAGGACGCCGATGCGAACCACGCCGCCTTCATCGAAGTATTCACGGAGGCGCAACAGATCTTCCTCACGGCTGAGAATTCCGCGAGGTCACTTCCGGTGGATAAGCCGAGAACCTTCAAGGTGGCACTCAACAGGCTGCTCACGGCCCTGACCCAAGCATCGGACAAGATCGAGAGCGGGTTGCTTGCCTTGAACAAAGGAGCTCTCGGGGCAGCGGCGGCCGCCGACCCTGCCTGTCAGAACGTCGATCAATGATCCGTCAGAGCATCCATACTCGCGAGCCATGACCACGTGGGCGTTCGAAGATGTCACGAACCCGTGGCTCGTGCGCCTGCACGTGGATACGGCGCTGACGGATCGGACCATCGTGACGTGCCCACCCGACGAACCGCCGCCGCCGCTCGACCGGTTGCTCCAGGTCAATGGTGTTCGCGCGATCGATATCCACCGCTATCGCGTCCGGCTGAACCTTGTCTACGGGATCAGCCGGACGGCGGCCGCGCGAACGGGGAGCGCCTACCTCCAAGACCACTGGGGCGAGCCCTCCGACTTACCTCCCAAAGAGGCGGCGCGCGCGTTCCAGGTGGAGAGAACCGGACCCCGGCGTGTCGCGGAGAGCGTCGATATGGCCGGTGACGACGCGTTTCTGCGAACCCTGTTCGGGGTCGATGGCGTGGAGGAAGCCATCGCAGCCGACGGCATGGTCCTGGTCAGACTCGGGCGATTCTTCCGGTGGGCCGACCGGGAGGCCGCGGTGAGCGCGGCGATCGCATCCGTCCACTAGGTGGTCGCGTACGGATCCGTTAGGTTCGGATACCCGGTGAGGTGGCCCTTGTCGAACGTCGTCGCCCCGTAGGTTGCGAGGTCCTGCCCCTTCAGCGACGCGAGGAACTTCGGCCCGAACACGGCCGAGAACTCGCGCTCGTTGAGCAGGTCGTATTCGATCTGGCTTGTCGGGACGTAGGGGCCGATGTTCTTACGGTAGGTGTAGTCGCGCAGGAACGCGGCGATGTCGTCGATGCTCGCACCCGATTGCCAGAGCCGGTCCCGGTGCAGGTAGATCTCGCTGGGAGCCACGTATTCCACGATGGGGAAGAGCGAGCCGCCGAACTCGCGGTTGATCACGTC
>JAXDJY010000351.1:0-2685 GCA_034667445.1 Actinomycetota bacterium
GGTAGTTGATGTCGTGGCCCGCCGTCATGGCCAGTGGGCCGTCCTGTCCCCAACCGGTGATGCGCGCGAAGATCAGCCGCGGGTTGACGGCCGCGCAGTCGTCGGGGCCGATGCCGAGCCGTTCGCAGGTGCCGGGCCGGAAACAGTCGAGCAGCACGTCGGCCTTGGCGGCCAACTCGAGCAGCACCCGAGGTTCCTTCTTGACGTCGAGGTCGACGACGCGCTTGCCGCGGTGCAGCAGGTCGATGTCCTCCGCGGGCATCTGCAGACCGCCGGGCCGACGCACCCGCACCACGTCGGCACCGAGATCGGCAAGGATCATCGCCGCGTGCGGTCCAGGGCCGATGCCGCCCAGTTCGATTACTCTCACCCCGGCGAGGGGTCCCGCGCCTTCGGACAAGGGTCAGCCGCCCTTCTTGATCTTCAGCACCTGCTTGCGCAGGCCTTCGGTGGCGCTTTCGGTTCCACCCTTCAACGCGCGCTTGAGGACGAATCCGGGCATGGGTATCGACAGGTCGATGGCGATGTCGAACCTGACTCGGGTCTTTTCGGGGTCCGTGTCCCTCAATGGGGTCAGGGTGTAGCTGGCGTCCTGCTTCTTCAACGCACCTGCCTTGATCAGGGTCCAGCTGACCTTGTCGTCGGACCAGGTGTACTCGATCTCCATCACGTCCGAGATGCCTGCGGTTTTCACCGTCATCTTGACCCGGCGCGGCCTACCGTCGTCGCCAGTCTCCAGGATCTCCGCACGCTGATATTGCGGCGACCACTCCGGCGTCGCCTCGACGTCGGCGATGACGTCGAGGATCTGCTCGGGGGACGCTTCGATCACTACTTCGCGGGAATCGCTGGTTGCCATGCCGCGACACTAGCGAACCCCGCACAGCCCATCACGCGCATTTGCCCGCCTCGATGTACTGCGCCGTTAACGTCGGAATGGAAGCATGCCGGGTGTGTCCACAGATCCGCAGACCATCGCTTACCCGGCGCCAGGCGCCCGCCCCCACCGCCGCGACACCGATGCGCTCGCACCCCACGTCATCGTCCTGTTCGGCGCGACCGGCGACCTCGCCAAGCGCAAGCTGCTGCCAGGTATGGCCTATCTCGTCCTGTCCGCCCTGGCACCGGAGATCCGGGTGGTCGGCACGTCGCTGGAGGAGCTCACCGACGACGAGTTCCGTGAGCTGACGAGGGAAGCCGTCAACGCGTTCGGCAGTCACAAACTGACCGACGAGCAGTGGGCCGCGTTCGCCAGCCGGATCTCCTATGTCCCGCAGGGCGCGGGTCCCGAGGCGCTGGCCGCCGCGGTGGAAGCCGCCGAGACCGAGCTGGGACCGGAAGTTCAGCGGCTGCATTACCTTTCGGTTCCGCCGAAGGCCGCGCGCGCGGTCATCACGATGCTCAAGGACGCGAAGCTCGTCGAGCGCTCCCGCGTGGTGATGGAGAAACCGTTCGGCACCGATCTGGCCAGCGCGGTCGAGCTCAACGACTTCGTGCACGAGACCTTCCGCGAGCGGCAGATCTTCCGGATCGATCACTTCCTCGGCAAGGAGGCCGCGCAGAACATCCTGGCGTTCCGGTTCGCCAACGGACTGTTCGAGCCGATCTGGAACCGCAACTTCATCGATCACATCCAGATCGACATCCCCGAGACGCTCGGCCTCGATCAGCGGGCGAACTTCTACGAGAGCACCGGCGCCTTCAAGGACATGGTGGTCACCCATCTGCTCCAGGTGATGGCGTTCGTGGTGATGGAACCACCGACGGCGCTGGAACCCCGCGCGATCAGCGAGGAGAAGAATAAGGTCTTTCGCTCGATGCTGCCGATCCACCGCGACCACGTGGTCCGCGGTCAGTACGCCGGCTATCGCCAAGAGGACGGTGTGGCAAGGGATTCCGACACCGAGACGTTCATCGCGCTCAAGGTCGGGATCGACAACTGGCGCTGGGCAGGCGTGCCGATCTACCTGCGCACCGGCAAGCGGATGGCCGAGGGCATCCGGGTCATCTCCATTGCGTTCAAGGAGGCGCCGCGAACCATGTTCCCGGCGGGTTCCGGTGTCGGCTCCCAGGGTCCGGATCACCTGACCTTCGACCTCGCCGACTCATCGAAGGTGTCGCTGTCCTTCTACGGAAAGCGCCCGGGTCCTGGCATGAAACTCGACAAGCTGTCCATGCAGTTCTCCACGCAGGAGACCGACTCCCAAGGCGATGTGCTCGAGGCCTACGAGCGGCTGATCCTGGACGCCATGCGCGGCGACCACACTCTGTTCACCACCGCCGAGGGCATCGAGTCACTGTGGGAGCGGTCAGCGCCGCTGTTGGACGATCCGCCGCCGGTCAAGATCTACCCGCCTGGCACCTGGGGCCCCAACGCCATTCACCAATTGATCGCACCGAACGCCTGGCGGTTGCCGTTCGAGCGGGCGTGGCGCGAGAAGAAGTAACGCGCTGGCTTCCGGAGGGCAGGAGCGAAGCGACCCGGGAATCAACTACGACGGCGGCGCCAGCATCGACTGCCAGGTCTTATTGGCCGGATTGGCGAGATCTCCCTGGGTATACCGCCGGCCGTCCGGGCCGATGTAGTCGCCGGTGGCCGGGTCGTAGGGAACGAAGGCGACCGGTGGAGCGGCGGGCGGCGGGGCGCCCGACGGCTGCGGCACCCCCGGATCGTGGCCTGGCGGG
>JAXDJY010000352.1:0-11565 GCA_034667445.1 Actinomycetota bacterium
CCCATGCGTCCTGCGCTTCCCGCGTCACCCCGAGTTCCGCGCTGATGGCGTCGGTTCCCTCCCCCATGTGCCGGTCATCGAACGCGCACCAGAGGCCGTCGTGGATCATCGAATCGAGCATCTCGGCGTTCCCGAGCCGGCTTCCCCAGCGCGCCTTCGGGATCACATAGGGCGCGTTCGTCATGGACTCCATGCCGCCGGCGACCACCACATCGAGATCACCCGCGCGGATCATCTGGTCCGCCATGGCGATCGCCGCCAGGCCCGAAGGGCACACCTTGTTCACCGTGAGGGCGGGGATCTCCTTCGGGATGCCGGCAGCCACGGCCGCCTGGCGGGAGGTGATCTGGCCCTGTCCCGCCTGCAGAACGTGACCCATGATCGTGTACTCCACGGCACCCGGATCCACCCCGGCCCGAGCGATGGCCTCACGGATGGCGGCGGCACCGAGATCGACCGCCCGCAGCGGCGCCAACGCACCGTTGAACCGTCCGGTGGGCGTTCTGGCGCCAGCGACGATGACCGACCGAGTCATGATGAGAAGTCTATCCCGCGTTGCCGGAACGACCCCTAGTTGCGGTTGGCGATGGTCTTTCCGACGACCTCGAGGATCTCATCACGCACCAACTCGTCGCGCTCGACCAGGGAGGTTCGGAGCGCGGTGTGGATGTCGCGGTTGGCCTCCAGGACCGCACGGACGCGTTCCTTCTGCGCGACAAGGATGTCCTCGACGCGGTCCTTCCCCTCGCTGTCGCCGAGGACGCGCGCGACGAGGTTCTTGCCACCGAGCGGCCCTTCGTTCATGGCGTCGAAGCTGATGAGCGATCCCGCCATCCCGAACGAACCCACCATCCGCGCGGCGAACTCCGTGGCCTTGGCCAGGTCGTTCGCCGGACCGGTCCCAGATTCGCCGAACACCATCTCTTCGGCCACCAGGCCACCGAGCGAGATCGCGATCGCGGCCTCGATCTCGGTCTTGCTCTGCGTGAAGCGCTCCTCCTCCTCGCTGTGGGCAAGGAGTCCGAGCGAACCGCGGCGCTTGATGATGGAGAGCACCTCGAGCCGGCGTCCCTTGCCGAGGATGTAGGCGACCGTCGCATGGCCGGCCTCGTGGGTCGCGACGGTGTCGCGGTCCAGATCCGTGTACACGACCGGCTGCTTGGTGCCGATCTCCTCGGTGAACTTCGCCTCCATGACGTCGTCGTTGTTCATCTCACGACGGCCGTTGCGGAGCGCCACCAGGAGAGACTCGTCGAAGAGGTGCTCGATCATCACCGGCGTGTAGCCGAACGTTTCGAACGCGAGGTGCTCGCGCGCCTCGTTCGAATCCAGCTGCTCGTGATGGGACTTCCGGTCCAGGAAGAAGTCGATGAGGTCTCGCCGCTCCGCCTTCGTCGGCACATCGAAGTAGAGACGCCGGTCGAACCGACCGGGCCGAAGGAGCGCCGGATCCAGGGAGTCGGCCCGGTTCGTTGCAGCGATCAGCAGGATGTTCGAGTAATTCGGCTTCATCGAGAGGAGGCGGCGGTGCGCGGGGAGGTAGCCGTTCACCCAGCCGATGATCTTAGCCCGGACCTTGTCCGCGGTGGCGGGCTGGTCGAAAGACTGCATCTGGATCAAGAGTTCGTTGACCATCGCGCCGGAGTCGCCGCCGCCGTTCATACGGGCGACGGACCGACCGAGGTACGTGGGGGCAGGGGTCGCGTTCATCGTGCTCCGCGCCATGGCGATGGCGTCGATCTCCTCGATGAAACCGATCGCGCCGCCCTCCTTGCGCGCGGCCTTACGCAGCGCCTTGTAGAACGACCTGATCCGGTGGGCGCTCATGCCCTGCCAGTGTGAGGTCATCGACGGGGCCGAGATGAAGAGGAACGGCACGCCCGCCTCTTTGGCCATCGCTTTGGCCAGGAAGGTCTTCCCGGTTCCCGGTGGCCCCTCGAACAGGATCCCGCGGCGAGGGGTTCCTCCCAGTTCGGCACGGAACGTCGCATGTCCAAGGAACACGTCCAACGAACGGACGACCTCGTCGACCTGGCTGTCCAAGCCTTTCATGTCGGTGAGTCCGACCTCGACCTGCTCGGGGTAGACAACCAGATGCGGGGAACGTCCGCTCATCAGCGGCCCCATGACCATCACGAAGATGGCAAGGCCGATGATGATGGCCGGCACCATGAAGACCGCGTTCTCGCCCATCGTCGGCAGCTTGAATGGCTGGTGGCTGAAGTAGCGGTAGGCGAGGAACACGTCGACCAACAGGAACGTCGTGGCCGCGCGCCACACCTTCTTCACCCTGGTGCGCTCGCGCTGGCGGAACACGTCCGCGCGGCCCTGCTGCATCAGGGAGGAGCCGCTCAGGATGTCGGCGGCACTCGGCGCAAAGGTGGCCGTGGCAGCTGCGGGTTCCTTATCGATCACGGACGCTCCTCGGCTGGGCGGGCGCAGGGGGCTGCGCCGAGGCAACCACCGTACAACGGAGGGCCTCCCCCTGATACCGGCCGTTAGGCCCAAAGGAGGAACTTAATGCCAGCCCGGGAGCGCTTCCGCGCGGACCCGGCCATTAGTCTGCACCGATGGCGCGCAAGAAACTCCCACCCGTCAGCGATCACGACCGCCACGTCATCGGAGGGCTCCTGCGGGACCTTCGCCGGTTCGCCGGCTACCGTTCGGTGGAGACGGCGTCCAACACGGCGACCTGTCCCGCGTCCAGGCAATCCATCTACACCTACGAACGAGGCGAGCAGCTCCCCTCGCTCCGCCAGTTCTTGGAATTGGTCGAGTTCTACGTCCTGGAAGCCCCCGCGAAGGCCGCGCGTCCAGCAGCCGACCTGCGGGCTCACGGGGTCGCCGCCGTGGTCCGTGGCCTCGAGCTCCCCGCGTACCACCTCACCCACGCCCGAGACCTCATCGCCCGCATGCAATCCGAGGAGTAGCCATGTCCATCGACCTCACCGAGATCGACCACATCGGCATCGCCGTCGAGGACCTCGAGGCCGCCGTCGCTCTCTACGGCGAACTCCTGGGCGTCGACCCCATCCATCGCGAACGCGTCGAGGACCAAGGCGTCGAAGAGGTCCTCTTCCAAGCAGGCACCAGCTACATCCAACTCCTCACCGCGCTAAGCCCCGACACCCCGATCGCGCGATCCCTAGCCACCCGGGGCCCCGGCCTCCATCACATCGCATACCGAGTCACCGACATCAACGCAGCGATCGACCACTTCCGCGACAGCGGCGCCCAACTCATCGACGAAGTCCCCCGCCCCGGCAGCCGCAACACCCAGATAGCCTTCATCCACCCCAAAGCGATGAACGGCGTCCTAGTAGAACTCGTGCAAGAGAGCTGAAGCCTGGGGCCGCCCGTGACGGCCACGCGCGACGCCTGACGGACGTGACGGCGGGTTCGTTGCGCGCGACGCCCGACATCCTCTGGTGCCAGAAGTGCGCAACGAGCCCGCCCCCAAGGCCCGATCTACCCGAGCTGCGTAAGCCCCTCCCGAGGAGCCCCCACCAACACGGCCACATTGCCCTCAGGCAACTTCCCATCCCCCATCAACTGATGCACATACCCGGCCTGGTCGTACGGGTACACGGCCCCCAGCGTCGTTCGGATCGCACCGTCGATGACGAGTTGGTTGAAGGCAGCCGCTTGTTCGTCGTTGAAGAGGTGTGAGCCCTGGTAGCGCTTCTGCATGTACCACAGGTATCGGACGTCAACCATCGTGTCGTAGCCGGAGGTACCGGCGCAGATCACGACCATGCCGCCGCGGTCCGCGACGAAGATCGACGTGGGGATGGTGTCTTGACCTGGGTGTTCGAACACGATGCGCGGGCTCGTCTTCTCGCCCAGGACATCCCAGATGGCCTTGCCGAACCCCTTCGCTCCTGCGAACCAGTCCTTCCACTCGGGGCTATCCCAGGCTGGCGGAACACCCCAGTGGCTGAAGTCCTTGCGGTTGAGATAGCCGACCGCACCCAGCGAGGAGCAGAACTCACCCTTCTCCTTCGAGCTCACCACTGCGATCGCCCGGCCGCCGGCGTGAGCGACCAACTGGATGGCGAGTGACCCGAGCCCTCCCGAACCGCCCCACACCAAGACGACGTCACCCGGCTCGACCGTATGCGGCGGCCATCCATGGAGCATCCGGTAGGCGGTTGAGCCGGTGAGGGTGGGGGCAGCGGCCTCTTCCCAAGTGAGGTGGTCGGCCTTCGGGAGGCACTGGTGCGCCTGCACCTTCGAGAACTGCGCGAACGATCCCCAGCACGAGTCGTAGCCCCAGACCCGAAAGCTTCCCGCCAGGCCCGGATCCTTGCCCGACATCACCCACGGGTCGTCGTGGTTCCACTGCCCCGCATGCACCACGACCTGATCTCCGACGGCGACGTTCGTTACCTCGGCGCCGATCGCGTAGACGATGCCGGAGGCGTCAGAACCCACGATGTGGAAATCGGTGGGTTCGTCCCACCGAGCCTGGCCTTTGGTGACGTCGACGGGGATGCCGCGAGCTGCCCACACGTTGTTGAAGTTCACGCCGGCCGCCATGACCGCAACCAGCGCGTCATGAGGTCCCAGTTCGGGGACCCCGACCACCTCGTCCTGGATGGCCTTCTCAGGCTCCCCGAACCTGTCGGGACGGACGAGCTGGGCATGCATCTTCGCCGGGACCTCCCCCATCGGGGGCAGTTCGCCGATCTCGTATAGGTCCTTTGCCATGGATCTCACCCTTTTCGCGTGGTCGAACAGGCCAGATACGGACGCGGGCCACCCTAACAAAGGGACTCCGGACCCCCGGCCGTCTTCAGGAGGACGCGCAGATGGCCGATGTTCCTAAGATGACCAGGATGGTGCCCTCTGAAGCATCTCCCTTGCACGAGGGGGACCTCGACCTTCGCTATCGAACGCTGCTCGAGCAGGTGCCGGCGATCGTCTACACCGAGATGGAGGAGACGTCGAGCGTCGGCGGCACCCGGGTGACCTTCATGAGCGCACGCTCTGAGGACATCCTCGGCTACGCACCGCAGGAATTCATCGATGATCAGACCCTATGGGACCGCATCATCCACGAAGACGACGCGGAGCGGGTCGAGGCAGAAAACGCGAACGCCGACGTCACCGGCGCGCCGTTCGATGTCGAATACCGGATGGTCGCCCGCGACGGAACGGTTCGCTGGATGCGAGACGTGTCCCGACTGGTCGAAGGCGCCGAAGGACGTTTCTGGCACGGCGTGCTCATCGACATCACAGGGCAACAGCGAGCGATCCAGGAGGCGCGTGACGCCGAGCTGCGATATCAGAGTCTGGTCGAGACACTCCCCGCGGTGGTGTTCATCGATGCCATGGACGACAGCGCCACGAACATCTACACGAGTCCGCAGACGTTCGACCTCCTCGGCTACACCGTCGAGGATTGGATCGCGGACCCGGATCTTTGGTGGACGCTAGTCCACCCCGACGACGTCGAGCGCATCACCATCGCCCAGGAACGCCACGCGCTGCTCAAGGACCACGTCTTCGACGAGGAATACCGGATGATCCGCCGTGACGGCCGTGTTATCTGGGTCCGCGACATCGCAAGCACGGTGTTCGATCAGGACGGCATCGCACTGTTCGCGCAAGGGCTCCTGATGGATGTGAGCGCCCGCAAAGAGGCCGAGAAGGTGCTCGAGACATCGATGGAACGCGAACGCGAGGCGGCCGAGCAGCTTCGTGCCCTCGATCGTTCCCGTAATGCGTTGTTGCGGACCCTCTCACACGATCTCCGCGAGCCGGTGACGGCGTTCATCGGCGGGACAACGGCACTCGAGCAGCACGGCGACGACCTCTCGCCCAGCGAGCGCTCGGAGATCCTCGGCGCGATGCGGGAGCGAGCGCTGCGGATGAACGAAGTGATCAGCCACTTGCTCGATCTGGACAGGCTCGGTCAGGAGATGGCGCAGGCATCGCAGCACCGCGTCGACCTCTGTGCCCTGGTCAACCAGATCCGTTCCGAGCGCGGGATCGACACGGCCAACGTCGAGGTCCGGTGCGTCGATGTGCAGGTATGGGCCGACCCCGACGCAATTCGGGCGATCCTCGGGCATCTCCTGGACAACGCCGCACGTCACGCGCCTGACAGCGCGGCCCGACTGACCGTCGCTATGGCGGAAGGCGGTGCCGAGATCATCGTGGAGGACGACGGTCCCGGGATCCCGGCCGGGATGCATGAGTCGATCTTCGAGCCGTTCCGTCAAGGGGAGACCGAGGCAGCCAGCTTGGGGATGGGCGTCGGTCTCGCGTATGCGCAGCGTCATGCAGAACTGCAGGGTGGCCGGATCCGGTCAGAGGCTGCTCCCGGCGGCGGCGCCCGCTTCGTGGTGTTCCTTCCCACGTAGCATCGGATCTACTTCGCGGCGCTGACCCGATGCTCCACGTCTCCGTCGGCATGACCGATCAGGATGTCGCTCACCATCTCCGGTGGGAACAGTCCGTGTTCGATCACGCCGGGCGTGGCATCGAATCGCGCCGCCAGCGCGGCCGGATCGCCGACGGACCCACGGTAGTCGGCGATGATCCCGCCGTCGGGGGTCCGGGCCACGCCGCGAACCTCACTCGGCGAGAGCGCCCGAAGCACCGAGGCCTCGCCGAAGGCGAGGAGTTCGAACGGGATGGGTGGAGCGATCGCCTCGACCAGCTTGGATCCGTCCACGATGACGATGAAGCGGTCGGCGGCGGCTTCGACGACCTTCTCGCGGGTGTGCGCGCCCCCGCCCCCTTTGACGAGCCACCCGTCCGGAGCCACCTGATCGGCGCCGTCGATGGCGATATCCAACCGTTCCACCGACCCGAAGGGCTCGATGGAGAGCCCGAGCGCCCGTGCAGCTTCTTCGGTTCGCGGTGACGTCGCCACGCATCGGAGCGAGAGTCTGCGCGCAGCCAATGGAGCCAGGAGCAGTTCCACGGTGGAACCGGTTCCCAATCCGATCGACATGCCGCCTTCCACGAAACTCACCGCGGCCATCGCCGCGGCGAGTTTTTGATCGTGCTGGTCGGTCACGCCCACCCGTTGGTCGGATGGTCGGGTCGAGCCGGCGGCTCGCCGCCCTGCGACATCGGTGGGGCGGGGGGTGCCGCCCACCCGAGCTGCGCGGCCGTGGGAGCGGGCCCCTTCTTCGGCTTGAATGCCCCCGCGAGGTCGTCGGGAGAGAACGCCCCCGACGCATCGCCGGTGGTGGCGAACCGATAGAGCGCGGTATTGAACACGGCCGTGAGGGCCGTTGACACGGACAAGAGGGCGACCACCGCCAGGATGCCGACGATGATCCCGACAACCGGTGAGACGGCGAAGAGCAAGCCGCTGACGATCAGGATCGGGAGGGCGACGAGCAGGGTGGCCAAACCGATTGTGGCGTTCCCCGCGAACTGCTCGCCCCAACGCTCCTTGAAGATGTGGCCGGAGCGTTTGATGGCGTCGCCGACCTTCGCGTCCTCGAAGATGAGGACCGGTACCACGAAGAAGGTGAGGACGCTCCACGCGATCGCGCCGAGCGCGCCGACGATCCGGCCGAGGATCCCCCCACGCTCCTGGATGGCCCGAAGGATCATGCCGACGGTCGCGGTCACAACGGCCCACAGGAAGATCTGCCCCAAGTGAGCGCGAGCGGCGGCGAACCCGTCTGCCAGCGTGGCCGGCTCCCCTTTCAACCGCTTCATCGCGATCGCGACGAGCGCCGAGTTGAAGTAGATCGTCACGAACGACAGCGCGACGTACATCACGAACAAGAGGACGTAGAGCGCGGGGCTCGGGCGCTGCCCATCTTGCGGGATGCCGATCCCGAATGCGCCGGCGGTGAATAGCCCAACGATGATGAAGGAGCAGAGCATGGAGACGATGGGGAGCCACAGCAGTTCCTTGTCCGCCTTGACGACGCCCCAACTCGCCTTCGCCAATCGGAACCCGCGTGAGAGCCTTTCCATCGATGCCTCCTCGGTTCGTTGTGCCCGCGCCGCTTCCACGCCGCCGGCACAGCTAGCGTAGCCGTCGGGGAGCCGGAGGCGGAGGCTATCCCGAAGGAAGTTCGGCCACGGGACAGGTCGTCGCCCGTGGGCACCAACCGCAATAGTGGCCCGGCGTGAGCACCGGCTCCCGGCCGTTCAGGAGTGCCGCCGAGCTCCGAACGGCGGCTACCACCCGATCGACAGCATGGAACAGCGTCTGCTCGGTGACGTCCTCCGCTTGCCACTCCCCACTTTCCAAGAAGAGCGATCCGACGCGATAGGGCGGGACACCGAACCGAAGCGCCAAGAGCAGGGCGTAGAAGCGGTTGTCCTCGGCGTAGGCCGGATAGGCTCCGCCCGTCTTCAGGTCCAGTGCAAGGCGTGTCGCACGGGTAGGGTCGGTGCGGTCGTGCACACCGAGCACCAGGTCGATCCGGCCGGACAACACCAAGCCGCCACCGGACAGTTCGGCCCGAACACTCATCTCGGCAACCGGAGCCAACTCCCGCCGAAGCTCCCGCAGCGGAGGAAACGACCCCTGGAACTGGGTCACGCGGCGAGCCGCTTCCGACGCGATCTCGTCACGTTCGGGCGGCGTGAGCCCGCGCCAGTAGTCGGCGAACCGCTCCTCCTTGTTCGTCAACCGGTCGGTGGCGATATCGACGGCCTCGAGCGGCCCGACCTGGTCGCGGGCACCGACCTCGACCTCGATGGCCTTGTGCTGGAGGACCCCCGCCGCCGTCTTCACCGAGTGTTCGAACGCATCGGTCTCCCCCATGATCTTCGCGGCGAACGACCCCTCGCACTCGGAGAGCGAGCTGATCTTGTCCTTGCTGAGCCAGAGCGGTTCGGCAAGTTCCACCCCCCGAACCGCCTCCTCGATCCGATCACGCAGCCGCTGCGCGAGATCAGCCGGGAACGTCGGCCGCGGTTGCCCCGCGCCGATGAGCCGCTCCATGGTCCTGCGCTGCGGATCGGTGAGCGGCATCGGCGGGGGTTGCATCATCTCCATGGCAGGATGGTAGGCGGAGATACCGACATGCCCGAGACCCCCGACGACATCCTTCGCGCCCTTGCCGACCCGGAGCGCCTCGCCATCGCCGGTGCGCTGGCCCAAGGAGACGCGGCCGCATCGGTCCTCGCAGCCGAGCTCGGCTACGAGATCCGGCGGGTACATAAGCACCTCGGCCGCCTCGCGAGCGCCGGCGTCGCCCGGTTCGATCCGGACACCCAGCGCTACCGCCTGGACCCCGAAACGCTCCGCTGGGCGGCCGAGCAGGTAGGCCCGCCGCGAGAGGCGGGCATGGCGCTCGGCGCCGCGAACGACGAAGAGGAGGTCGTGCTGCGGACGTTCTTCCGCAACGGCCGTCTCACGGAGATCCCCATGAAGGCCTCGAAGCGCCGGATCGTCTTGGAGCGGATCGCATCAGAGTTCGAGCCGGGACGTCATTACGACGAGAAAGAGGTCAACATGACCGTCGGCGCGTTCTTCAACGACTACGCCGCGCTCCGCCGCTACTTGGTCGACGAAGGCTTCATGGATCGCGACCACGGCGTGTACTGGCGAGCCGGCGGCCGCGTCGACGTGTGACCGGGGTTCGGCCGGCTACGGGCCTCAGGCACCGAGGCCGTTGACCTCCTAGACTGCCCCGCATGGCCAAGACTTCGAAAGCCGCAGCCGACGAGCCCATCATCACCGTTGAAGACCGGGTCGAGGAACTCCGCCGGAAGAAGAAGGCGGCCCTCACCCCCGGCGGCCGCGACGCCGCCGCCAAGCAGCACGAACGCGGCAAGCTCACCGCGCGCGAGCGCCTCGACCTGCTGATGGATAAAGGTTCGTTCGTCGAGACGGATCCGTTCGCGGTGCACCGGTCACACGATTTCGGGCTCGACCGCAAGCGCCCGCCGGGAGACGGCGTCATCACCGGCTACGGGACCATCGACGGGCGAAAGGTGTTCGTCGCGAGCCAGGACTTCGGGGTGTTCGGTGGATCGATGGGCGAGGTGCACGCGCAGAAGGTATGCAAGGTCATGGACCTCGCGATCCAGACGGGCGCGCCGTTCGTGGCGATCAACGACTCGGGCGGTGCGCGGATCCAGGAGGGGGCGGCGAGCCTTGCGGGCTACGGCTACATCTTCGAACGGAACGTTCGCGCCTCGGGCGTCATCCCGCAGATCAGCGTGATCATGGGACCGTGCGCGGGTGGTGCCGTGTACTCCCCCGCCATCACCGACTTCACCTTCATGGTGAAAGAGACCTCGCACATGTTCATCACCGGACCCGACGTGATCAAGACCGTGACCGGCGAAGAAGTATCCATGGAGGAACTCGGCGGCGCCATGACGCATGCGGCGAAATCCGGCGTGGCGAGCTTCGTCGGCGAGGACGACGAGGACGTGCTCCAACGCGTCCGCTATCTCCTGAGCTTCCTTCCCTCGAACAACCTGGAGGACCCGCCCGCATACGCGGCGACGGACGACCCCGCGCGGCTGGAGGACCGGCTCACACATCTCATCCCCGACTCGCCGAAAGAGCCCTACGACATGCACGAGGTCATCCGCTACGTCGTCGACGACGGCGAGTTCCTGGAGGTGTTCCCCCTCTGGGCCATGAACATCGTGACCGGTTTCGCGCGGCTGGACGGCCGCTCCATCGGGGTCGTGGCCAACCAGCCGAAGGTCATCGCGGGAACGCTCGACATCGAAGCCAGCGAGAAAGCGTCGCGGTTCGTTCGGTTCTGCGATGCCTTCAACATCCCGATCCTCACACTCGTGGACGTGCCCGGGTTCCTACCGGGGACCGAGCAGGAGTATCACGGGATCATCCGTCACGGCGCGAAACTGTTGTACGCGTTCGCGGAGGCCACGGTGCCGCGGATGACCGTGATCACGCGCAAGGCTTACGGCGGCGCGTACCTGGTCATGAACTCCAAACACCTGCGCGCAGATGTATCGTTCGCCTGGCCCACGGCGGAGATCGCCGTGATGGGAGCGGAGGGCGCGGTCAACATCGTGTTCCGCAAGGAGATCGACAAGGCCGAAGACCCGGCGGCCAAGCGCGCAGACCTCATCGACGAATACAAGCGGAAGTTCTCGACGCCCTACGCCGCAGCCGAACGTGGATTCATCGACGATGTGATCGAGCCGGCCGAAACACGGCCCCGGTTGATCCAGGCCCTCCGCATGCTCTCCACGAAACGCGAATCCGTGCCGGCGCGCAAGCACGGCAACATCCCGCTATAGAGGAGTCCAATGTTCCCGAAGGAAGAGGGCGAACGCCGGATCGAGATCCCCGAGGGCCTCACGCCCGAGGAGGAGCGCGCGATCCTCATGGCGCTCGAACGCTACTTCTCTGCGGAAAGTCCGAAACCGACGCCGTGGGTGCTCCAGGGCCGCGTGGATGCGACGGGTAACGGGGCGCTGCAGGTACGGAAGTATTCCCGCGACTCGTGGAACGGGGTACACGCCGCGTTCGTGCGCCGCGGCGTGGCATCTGTGAACGGAAGGGGTGACGTTCAGTGACCGATGCGATCATGAACCAGGAGGAGATCGACCAGGCGCTCGTGCCGCTGGACGTCTCGACGCTGCCTCGCG
>JAXDJY010000353.1:0-2659 GCA_034667445.1 Actinomycetota bacterium
AGGTCGCGGGACAGCTCGTCCATCCAGTGGCCGTCCTCGATGGTGATCACGGTTGGATCGGTGAGCACCGCCGCCAAGAACGAACCGACAGCGCGCTCCGATTGGTCCTTCCTGAAGGATTCGTCCAGCTGCTGGACCTCGGGGGTCGGTGGAAGCTCCGAACCGGCGACCGTCGCGATGAGGGGGAGCCACGGCGTCAGCGCGGGGGCGCGTTCGGCCACCGTCTCGCGCAGCCGGTCGAGCGTTGTCGCGTCATCCGCGTCGTCGGGCAGGCCCAACGTCTCACGGAGGAGATCGTGGAAGAGCAGGTAGGGGACGGAGGCGCCGTACAGCTCGCACGCCGCATCCAGCCGAACGAACCCTTCCGAACGCGCTTGGAGTTCATGCAGCAGCCGGGTCTTCCCGATGCCCGGCGGGCCGACGATCTCGACCAGGCGTCCAGCACCGGTCCTGGCGAGCGCCAGACCGTCCTCCAGTTCGCGCAGCTCGATCTCCCGCCCGATGATCGGCAGGTCGTGACCCGCCTGTTCGCGGCGCGCTCGCGAAACCTCACCGATCGCGAACGCGGTGATCGGCGCGGCCTTGCCCTTCACCATGAACGGTGGCAACGGCTCGGTCCGGAAGCTCACGGTGGAGGCCTCAAGCACGCCGGAGGTCGCGATGATCTGGCCGGGCAACGCCTTGGCCATCAGCCGCGCGGCGAGGTTCACGGCGTCACCCATGATCGTGTAGGTGCGCCGGTACGACGGCCCGATGTTCCCTGCGAACACGGGTCCTAGATTCAACCCGAGCCGGACGTCCAGGCGGCGGTGCTTGTCGACGACCTCGCGCAGGGTGAGCAGGAGCCGTTCGCCGTCGTCGCCGGCGGCCATAGGGGCACCGGCGATCAGGATGATCTTGCCGCCGTCGCGGTCGACGTCGGTCCCCAGGAACGTCACCTCGTTCCGGTCGGCGGCCCCTTGTACGTCGCGGACCAAGTCGTCGAGCGCGAGCGCCGCAGACATCGGGCCCTCCTCGGCGACAAGCAGGTCGGTGCCGTCGAAGTGGAGGAACGCGATCGCGACCTTCCGGTGCTCCGGTTCGACCGCGCCGGACTGGAGGTACTCGCGGATGGCGAGCGGCACGCCCTGGGACAGGTCGACACCGGTGAGGTCGATCTCTGGGAGGGCAGGGTCCGACGCGAGTCCGCCCGGGCTCCTCCGCAGGAGGAACCCCGCCTCTTTCCAGGCGCCGATCGAGGCCTCGGGCAGGAACCGCGCGGTCGACGGGCTCACCAGCACCTCGCCCGCCGACGCCGTTCCTTCCATGAGCACGGTCTCGCTCGCTGCGGGGCCCGCGATCATGAACTCCCGATGCGATCCGCCCACCAGGAAGAAGTTGAAGCGCCCGCTGTGCACCCCTACCGACATGCGGAGCCGGATCTGGCCGGCGGAGCTTTCGATCGGTCCGATCTCGCGGAGTCGCCGCCGCATGCCGTCGGCGGCACGGACCGCGCGGAGGGGATGCTGGTCACCCGAGAAGAAGAGGAGCAGGGCATCACCGCCGAACTTCAGGAGCCCGCCGCCCTCGGCGTAGGCCAGAGCTAGCAAGCGGGCGAATACCGATCCAAGGACGTCGGTGACCTCTTCGGCCCCGACCTTGCCCTTGCGCGCGAGCCGTTCGGACATCTTCGTGAACCCCGAGATGTCGACGAATACCACAGACCCGTCGATCTCTCGAGCGATGCGCTCCGGTTCATCGGCGAGCCACCGGATCAGCAGTTGCGGGAGGTAGGGCCGCAGCGTGGCGGAAGAAGCCTGCTCTGGCATGGCGCAAGTCTAGCCACCCGTCTGTCCCGTACGTAACGGACGAATGGCTGAACACGCTGGCCAAACGGGTCGTTCGGGGGCTGAACGGCGCACAGCCGGGGGTCTGGTACCCCCCGGCTGTGCACGCTCGGAAGGAGGAGAACCTTAGGTCAGGGAGCGGTTGTTGCTGGTGGCCCCCGCGTAAAGGAAGACCAGCACCACCGCGACGATGATCGAGCCGATCCACGCGATCCCGTCGTTCTTCGGGAAGATCGCGGCCCAGAGGACCCCGCCGATGATCGCGGCGACCACACCGATGATGATTGTCGAGAGGACACCCATCGCCTGGCGGCCCGGTACGAGCAGACGCGCGATGGCGCCGATGATGAGCCCGGCGACGATGTAGACGAGGATGTCGCCGAACGTGATATGCATGG
This sequence comes from Actinomycetota bacterium, assembly GCA_034667445.1. GTDB lineage: Bacteria > Actinomycetota > UBA4738 > UBA4738 > HRBIN12 > JANXVR01. Next base: position 2,225 of record JAXDJY010000353.1, read on the forward strand.
CAAGCATGTCGATTCCTTTCGCCTCGGCGGTCCGTGACCGCGTCTACGACCGTCCTTCCCGGCGCGGGCGCGCGGTAAACGCCGTTATCCGGCCGGGGTCGGGGGCTCGGTTGGTTTCGAGTGGCGCCGCCGGCGCACGAACCACATGGCGAGCGCCGCGGCGGCCACGAGGCCGCCGATCGCGAGGATACGGACCACTATCCGCTTCGATGATGCGTGGAGCGCGGTTCCGGCGGCCACCACACACGACTCCCGCACGCCCGCGGGGAAGGTGTTCCCGCTGGCCGTGAACCGGCCGGACCCGTCGATCTGGAACATGCACCCGCTGGTCGGGCCTGTGAGCGTGTTCCCGCTCGCGCTCCCTGCGAAGTGGACGACGTAGGCGGGAGACAGCAGGTGGTTCCCGGTCACCGTCATCGGTCCCCGTTGGGACTT
>JAXDJY010000354.1:0-3872 GCA_034667445.1 Actinomycetota bacterium
AGTCGATCGCTGCCTCGCTCCTCGGTGTGGCGGCGACCCGCGTACGGTTCGAACCTTTGGGGTCCCATCCACACGTCCAGATTGCCGAAGATGCTCTGCCCACGAACGAGGGCCATGAACGAACCACCAGGAGAAACCCGAGGGAAATATTCGAGCCGCTTCTTCGACCGCGTGAGTCTCGTCAACCCCGGTATCCCTTGGGAACCCTCATCCTGGACCTCAGCGGTGCTCTGGTTATCGGTTTCGTGCCCGCGTTCGTGGTGCACCGGCCCAGGATTCCCATGTGATTTCAAGAGGCACTGACCGTCGGCTTCCTTCCTCGGCGGATGCACGACCTTCTCGGCCCTGGCTCTGGAAACCGCCATCCTGATGATCGTGGCCGCTACGCGGTGGCGGCGGGTTACGGCTTCGGAACACTCACGGCGAAAGTGCTAAGCCGTGTTACTGGGCCTTCCGACTCCGGCGCATTCACTGATAACAGACCTGCAACCTGTACGACCCTGCGGATCTGGCAGCGACGTCAGCGACTAACTGCCCGTGACTGAATACTGCCCGAAGCGCCAGCTCGGTATCTGCTTGAGAGAAGTGAAATCCCCCCCGATGAACAACTTGTCCGGGTTCGAAGCATCGGTGCCCGTGATGCCCCAGACACCCAGACTCGCCGCGGGAGCGACGCCCGGTTTCCAGCCCGTATCGACAAGGCCGGTGGCTGGGTCGAGGGCGGCGAGCTTCTTGATCTTCACAGTCGTCCCTCCTTGATCGAGGAACTCGCCGAAGTGTCCGCCAGCGAAGAGTTGGCCGCCCGCGAACCCGACCGCCTGCACGTCGCCGTTCGTGCTCGCCTGCCAGAGCCTCACCCCGCTGTCGCCGTTGAAGGCGGCCACAGCGTTGCCGTTCAATCCCTCGCCGACGTACACGTCGTTGTTGTTCGTCGTCACACAAAGGGCTTTGGCCGACGGCGCCGGCGAGGAAGCGGTCCACGCGAGGGCGCCGGCAGGCGTGACGACCGCGAGGTACGGCGTCGTGGTCGTGTGAGTACCGTCGCTCACGGACGTGAACTCACCCGCCACAGCGATATTGCCGTTGGCGAGCCCCGCCAGCTGATCTACGCCCCCGTTCGCCGATGGCGCCCACGTGTTGAGCGTTCCGCTCGGCAACGTGACCGCACCGAGCCCGGACCGCTTCTGCCCGTCGAGCTTCGTGAATGAGCCTCCGAGGTAGAGGGTCGCACCGGATACAAGCGCTGCCCGCGGGCGGTAAGAGACATCGGGCGCGAAGCTAGTTAGCGAGCCGTATCGATCGTTCGAGAACGCGGCCACGTGCTGACGCGCTGACGTGGCGTACGAGCTGCCGTTCGAAGTCGTCGCCACAGAAGTGAAGTCCCCGACCGCGATGACCCATGTTCCTGAAGCGCCCGTGTAGGAGACGAGGGAGTAGATGTCGCCGTTCTCGGTGCCCGACGCCACGATACGCGGAGCCCAGTCAAGAAGTGCTCCATTCGTGACATCGAGGGCTGCCAGGTGATCCCGCTCGACCGTCTGGGCGACGGATCCGTCAGGATCGACGAGGCTCGCGTGTGTGAACCGACCCCCTACGTAGACAGTGTTCCCTACCCGCAGCATCGTGCGCACCCTTCCGTCGAAACCCCAGCTCGGCTGGCCGACGAAAACTCGGAGGCAGGACGTCCCCAATCGAGATGCGCAGACCGTTGCTGACGCGGATGGAGATCCAAGCGTCGCGTAGGTGGCCGTCAGAAGGACGACGCTGGCTATGAGGATCGAGATCCGCCTGGGGGGCCGCAGGTTTCTGCCTTCCTGCTCGGGGGGGTGTTCTTCACCGTACAACCATCGAGCGAAAGACGTCTATCCGAACATTTGCACCCTTTGCATGGGCGTCGTCTAGCGCCCTAGGCGTTCCAGGTCCAGCGTTCCACTGGGACGTCGCCTTCGCGAATCCGCCGTTCGAGTTCACCGGCCCTCGCCCCGGTCCACTTGGCTTCCAATGCGTCCAGGATGTCTGCGTCGGCGGGCGCGTCGAGGAAGACTCCGCAAGATTTCGGAGCAGCTTGGTGAGGTCCTCACTTGCCCCTCGAAGCCGATGCCGTCGACCACCAAGGTCCAGAGCTCGTTCAATCGAGAAGCGTGCGTCCTTACGTCGGCCGGGTATCGCCTCCATCGAGCACAGTCACCTTCTGTGCGACGCTTACGATTCTTTCCCACGGGATCGTGGGCTGGCCCTGCACCGTCGCCTGTCCTGGACCGCCACTGCCGTGAGTCCCGATGCCGTAGCGCTCGAGCACTCCCCCTTTGCCGACGATCACGCCGGTGATCCGCAGACGTCCAGACGTGAGCTCCCCACGGACATCGCGAACATGACCCAGCTTTTCGCCTGACTGGCTTACGACCTCTCGCCCCAACAGCTCGGAAAGTTTCATCAGGAGCCAGGGACCTTCCGGATCAGGCGCGCCCACCGGTCATCGCCTCGGTTCAATCGGAGTTCCGACGCGGGTGGTCTGAGCGTGACGACCGAGCTCACGGCGTCAACGTCAGCCCAGGGTACGTGCACCGCGTTTCCCGATACGCGAGCGGCCAACCTTCCGAGCCGGCCGCGCGAACGCCACGCAGTGCCCCCCACCAGGATCTCCGTGACCTCAGGAGAGCCGTTGAGATCAACGATCTCAAGATCATCCACCTTGCCGCAGTTGTGGCCTTCCCCGTCCACGAGTTGGTGATCCAGGATGCTCAGCGCGATGTCGACTTCGGTGACGCTCCTCATCCCTGTCCTCCGTGTGTGAGGAGCATCAAGGGGATGGCCGCCACGGCTATCACCAGGATGACGATGAAGTAGACGATACCGAGGAGGTTCGCGAGCTTGCCGTTGACCTGATCTCCCATATACGTGCGGTCGTTAGCCACCAGAAGGATCGGGAGATAGGTCAGGGGCAGCGCAACCACAGAGAAGATCACCGAGTACTCGGTCAGTTTCACCGGGTCATACCCCGTCATCACGATCAACAACGCCAGAGCGAAGATGACGATCCACGACATGGTGAAGCGCGGGGCCGCAGCGGGGCGTTCCTTCTTTCCCCATCTCCAACCGAAGAACTGCGCCAGGTTGTATGCCCCCGCGAACGACGTTTCGATGGCCGCGCCCCCGACGGCGAAGAGGATGCCGACGAGCGCCAGCAGCAAGCCGACCTGCCCAAACGTGTGCTCGACCGCGAGGGCAGGCGTGCCCACGAACTGGGGGTCGATCCCCTCAGGTAGGAACAGCACGGCGGCAACGATCATCAGGGCGAAGGAGAGGAAACCGCCGAGCGCATAGCCGATGATCGCGGTCACCTTGTTCAGGCCGAGGTCTTTAGGCCCCCACTGATCCTCGACGGCCCCGGAGGAATAGAAGTAGACCTCATAGGGAGTCATGGCTGCCCCGAGCAGCCCGACCACGAAGTAGAGGTAGACCATGAGACTGCCGCCGGCGTGTGAGCCGGGGATGAAGCCGTGGGCAACGTGATTCCATCGGGGATGGAGCTTGATCGCCGTCACGGCGAAGACGAGGAGGCACAGACCTAGGTACCCGAAGACACGTTCTATCCATCTGAATGGAAGGACCCAGGAGCAGATGGAGAGTCCAACCACGGCGAGCACGAGCAAGAGGCGGTAGGGCAGACCTGAGAGCAGCTTCAGGCAGATGGCCACCCCCCCGATCTCAGCGGCGCACGTCATCAGGTTCACGACCTCGGAGGCCAGGAGTGTCGATAACCCCGCCCCGAAGCCAGCTCGCTCCCGAACCAAGTCGAAGACTGGCCGCTTCGCGATTGCGGACACGCGTCCACACATCTCTGAGTAGACGATGATCCCCAACACCCCGAG
>JAXDJY010000355.1:0-6095 GCA_034667445.1 Actinomycetota bacterium
ACACGCGCCCGTATCATCAGCGCATGGACAGAGATGGCGCACTGACCGTAGAGCGCGCGACCCTCTCGCGCCTCCCGCATCTCGCGAGCGTGCTCGGGCGGGCGTTCGCGCACGATCCGATGACCCAGTGGCCGTTCGACGGCAACGCGTCGGTGGAAACCATCACCTCGATCTTCGCGCTGCTATACGAGCATCCGGTCGAACTCGGCTTTGTTTGGGAAGCCGGAGATGGGGCCGGGGTCGCGGCGTGGGTCCCACCCGGCGCCGCCGAACTCCTCTCAGCATCCGACGAGACAGCGCGGACCAAGTACGAACCACTGATGCCCGACCGGGGCGATCGCTATCGCGAGATGTGGGGATGGTTGGAATCTTTCGTCGCCGACGACGCGTGGTACCTCGATGCCATCGGCGTGGATCCTGCCCGCCAGCGGAGCGGTGTCGGCGGCGTGCTGATCCGGCACGGCCTCGCACTCGCCGCGAAGGATGGCGCGCCCGCCTTCCTGGAAACGTCGGCAGCCGCGAACATCCCGTACTACGAGCGGTTCGGCTTCAACGTGGTCGATCAGGGGGACGCGCCGAACGGCGGACCGCACATCTGGTTCATGCGCCGGGAAGGCGAACGTCCGCCCTCCTAGGACGTCGTGCCGAACCAGCGGTTGCCGCGGACCTGGGCGAACGCGGCCTTCTCGGCTGCGGTCTCCATCGAAGGCGCGGTGAAGACGCCTGTGGGATGCCCCGGAGTCGCGAAATCGACGTCGACGCGGCCGACCTCGCCTTCGCCCATCTCCACGTAGCAGCTCCCTCGAGCGTCATAGCCCGGTGGTTCGGCCCCGCCGCGGACCTTCGCGATCAGATGATCGGCGACCACGCGCGCCGCCCCCTCGGCGAAGACTCCGGCCTTCGGCGTCCCGACGCTCGTGACGTCGCCGACCGCGTAGACGGCCGGGAACTTCGTGGCGAGCGTCGCCATGTCCACGGGTATCCAGCCGCCTTCGGTGAGGCCCGATTCCTCGACCACCATTGGTGCGCGGTGCGTTGGCACGCCGAGGAACAACTCGAACGCCAGACGCCGGCCGTCGTCGAGCACCGCCTCCTTCCTTGCGGCGTCCAGTACTGCGACCTTACGGTCGGGGATGAACTCGATACCTCGCTCAGAGAACTTCGCGAGGATCGCCGCTGACGTCTCGGGCGACGGCGGAACCGGCGCGCCGAACGGGATCACCACCTGGATCTTCACGTCGTCCCGGACTCCTCGCTCGCGGAGGTACTCGTCGAGGAGGAAGGCCGCCTCGCTCGGCGCGGGCGGACACTTGAACGGCGCGCCGCACACGCCGACGATCGCGGTCCCTGCGCGGAACCCCGGGAGCACCTCTCGCACGGCCTCCGCGCCTGCCACCGAGTAGAACTCGTTGCCTGCTTCGGCCAGACCGGGGGTTGCGTCCACGTCGTAGTCGGCACCGAGTGCAACCACCAGGACATCGGCCTCATACGTCTCGAGGTCCGTGACCACGCGGCGTGCCTGCGGATCGATCGACGTGATGGTCTCCTGCCGGAACCGCACGTGCGGAGACGTGATATCCCGATAGCTCCAACGAACGGCTTCGGGCGTCTTTTTTCCGAACATCACGTCCAACTTCGAGAACCCGAACACGAACGAATCCGACCGGTCGATGAGCGTGACTTCGACCTGGTCGCCGAGTTCCTCGGAGAGCCGCGTGGACAGTTCGAGCCCACCGAACCCGGCACCAAGGACGAGGACAGAAGTTGTCATGGCGGGCAGGATAGTCGCCTTCGTCGCCTTGGGCGGGGCGTAGTTCCTCGCAACCGCCGCTTCTGCCCATTAGGCTCGCAATCGTCACGTGGCGTTCCTGACGGACTGGAGGAAAACAGTGCGACGACGAGGGCTCCTCTCAACTGCGGCGATAACCGCGCTCCTGCTTTCGGCGCTTCCAACGGGGCCGGCATCGGCAACCTTCGCGGGTCACAACGGGCGGATCGCGTTCACGATCCATGGTCACGCGGATATCACCACGATGAACCCCGACGGAAGTGGGAAGCAGACGCTGTCCTCGTTCATCGCCGGCTCGAGCGTCGAATACCCGCGCTACTCCCCCGACGGCACCAGGATCGTGTTCGACGCCTCCGATCCCACGAACCACCCGACCTCCAGCTACGACATCTACTCCATGACCTCGACCGGGGCGCACATGAAGCGACTGACAACCGACACCAGCAGCTATGACGACTGGGGCGGATCGTTCTCGCCGAACGGACGCAAGATCGCGTTCATCAGCGACCGCGGTGGCAACTTCGACGTGTGGACGATGAACGCTGATGGAACCAACCCGCAGCAGGTCACCACGACGGCGAACGCCGAGTACACGAGCTGGTCACCGGACGGACACTGGATCCTGTTCGACAGCGACCTGAGCGGCACCTCCGAGATCTACCGGGTCCAGCCCGACGGGTCGCACCAGAAAGCGCTCACCAGCCTCCCCTTCACCGGGAGTAACGCCGATTGGTCGCCGAACGGCAACCTCATCACATTCTCCGGTTCGAAGACCGGCGGGGCGTCTAACGTCTGGGTGATGAACGCAGATGGCACGCACCGTCATCAGGTCACGACCGGCACCTCGAATGACTACAACACGGTGTGGTCGCCGGACGGCAACTGGATCGCGTTCGATCGGACACCGTTCGGCTCAAAGGGTGTCCGGTTGATCATGAAGGTCCGCGCGGACGGCACAGGGCTCGATCCACTCACCGGCACGTCGTCGAACAACGCGGACCCGGGCTGGCAGCCGACCTAGCGAGCACCGACAACCGGGATCGGCCGGTCGGGTATCGTGTCGCGCGTGACCATCAACGTTCGTCTCCACGAGGTCGTGATCGATTGCGCCGATCCGGCTTCGCTCGCCGAGTTCTGGCTGCGCTTCACGGGATACGTGAAGCGATACGGCGATGATGATTGGGTCTCGATCGGCGCTGCGGACGACAGCGTGATCATCGGGTTCCAGCGCGTCCCGGAATCCAAGACCGTCAAGAACCGGCTGCATCTGGATTTCGCGGCGAAGGACTACGAGGGGACGGCGCGCGAGATCGAGGCGCTCGGCGCCACGCGGCTGTGGGTGGGCCAAGATCCCAAGGACGCGTTCGTGGTGCTCGCCGACCCCGAAGGCAACGAGTTCTGCATCGTCCGCGACGACACCTGAGCCATCACGACGCCGGCGGGATGCTCTGCGCGAAGTGGAAGAAGTCCTGCGGGTCGACAGCTGCTTTCACTTGCCGAAGTCGCGGGAGATTGGGCCCGTAGTAGGCGTGTTCCCAACCTCGGAGTTCGGGGTCGATGTAGTTCTGATAGGCGAAGCCGTTCGCCGAGGGATGGATCGCGGCGTAGGTTTCACGCAACCACGTGCGGTTCCTGGCGATCGCCTGGGCGGACGCGCCGGCCGCCAGGGACGCTACGTATTGGCCGATGAAGAGGCCACTGCGGTGGACGAACGCCGTGGCCGATGGCGCCGGACGGGTTATCGCCCCGCCCCACACATCGAAGACCACCCCGCCGGTCGAACCGGCGAGCACGTCATCGGTGGCACGCCGCTCGACGGACGCGACGAGTGCGGAAAGAGCGGCCGGCGCCAACGGTTCCGAGAAGAAGTCCGACTTCGCGTAGGAGTCTTCTCGCGGGAGCCGCCCCTGCGAACCCTGTGAGGGGAGCCTGCACCCGTCCACGCTCCATCCGATGCACCCGGCCTCCTGCAACACGGAGTCCAGATATGCCAGGGTCCGGATCGACGTGGAGGGCGCTGAGCCACCCACCGCGCTCCGCAGCCCATCGAGCAGCGCCGGGAGCGATCCCGGGGATCCCGTGAACGCACCGTTCACCGACACCGTCAACCCCTGCGGATCCCGGGACAGCAGATGGCAGTCCGACCAGAGTTCGTCCGCTGCTGCTGGAGCCCACGTCTGCCAGGCGGCCATGACGTCGGCGGCGGCAGCCCACGGCCAGCTCAGCGTGAAGAGCGTGAGATCGGACAACGGATGGGTGTCGAACTCCATCCTGGTTACCACGCCGAAGTTGCCCCCTCCCCCACCCCGGCTGGCCCAGAAGAGGTCGGGTTCCCGCTCCCGGTCGCAGGTCCGGATCCTGCCATCCGCGGTCACGATGGTCACGGACCGCAGCGAGTCGCAGGTCAGACCGAACGTCCGTCCTGTCAGCCCCTGCCCCCCACCGAGTGCCAGCCCGCTCATCCCGACGCTGGCGCACGTCCCGGTTGGCACGACCACTCCGGAGGGAGCGAGCGCCGCGGCGACGTCGATGGTCCGCGCACCGCCGCCTACGGTCGATACCCGGCTCGCGGCGTCGAACCCCACCTTCGCGAACCGGCCGAGATCGATCATGACGCCCTCTGTCGCCGAGTAGCCGGCGTAGCTGTGGCCGCCGCTCCGGACGGCGAAGGGGAGGCCGTTCGCACGGGCGAAGGCGATGGTGCGCTGGATGTCCGCCGTGCTCGCCGCTTGCACCACTCCGGACGGGCGGATCCGATCGAACCTCGGCTGATAGAGGCGGTGCGTGAGCGGGTAGCCCGCCGCGCCCGGCCGGACGAGCTCGCCGTCCAGCGAATCTCCGAACCTGCCCCAGTCGGGCGCAGATCCCGATGGACCCCCGGATCTGGTTCCCGGCGATCCTGACGGAGCGCGTGGTTCCCCCGGCGAACATGCGGTGGCGAGCGCCGGCAGCGTCGCGGCCGCCAGGCCCAGCCGTCCGCCGCGCCGAAGGAACTCTCGCCGATCCACGCGGTCGATGGTACGGCCGGCGCGTCGCGAACCGGTCCATCTCGCTGGTAGCGTGCAGGCTGCCATGCCCGCCACCTCCGATGTGTTCGATCAACACCCCACGGAAGCCCTCGTGTGCCTCACCGCCTTCCGGCAGTTCGGCGGCGTACGCGAATTCAGCGGCCGGATCAGCACCGTCCGATGTGATGGAGACAACGTGCTGGTCAAGCGGCAGGTCGGTGAACCCGGCGATGGCCGCGTGCTCGTGATCGACGGTGGTGGGTCCGGCCGCGTTGCCCTCCTCGGCGACAAGGTCGCCGGACTCGCGAAGGACAGCGGGTGGAGCGGCATCATCGTCAAGGGATGCGTGCGCGATGTCGCAGCGCTCGCCGAGATGGAGCTCGGCATCAAGGCGCTCGGCACCTGCCCGCGGTCCAGTGGAAAGTCCGGCGAGGGCGAGATCGACCAACCGGTCACCTTCGGCGAGGTCACCTTCCGACCCGGAGCGATGCTCTACAGCGACGACGACGGGATCGTGGTCCTACCCGAAGCCGCGGTCTAGTCCGGCATCGAGATCTGGTACACCTTGCGGAGCGTCTCCGTCACGGTCCAGACCGTCTTCGCGCCGCGCTCGAGGATGCCGACGACGCCCGGGGCGAGCAGGAGTGTCGGCCCGCCGTCCACCGCGACGCTCGCGCGTCCCGCGATCACCACGAACAGTTCGTCCTGCTCGACATCCCTGCTGACCCCGGGCGTGCACTCCCATACGCCTCGGATCACGCGTCCGTCATCGGACTCGAACAGCGTGCGGTTCCCCAGCGTTGGTGACCCCGCTACGATCTGCGCCGGATCGAGGTCTTCAGGCTCGAGTTCCAGCGACGAGACGTCCACCGCGAACGTCGATCCGAACGCATCTTCCTGCATCTAGGCCCCTCCCCCAGGATCGGTGACGAGCGTCGCGGCGATATCCATCGCCTCGTCCGGCGTCTCGGCCCGGTGTACGAGCGGCGACCCCCCGGTCCAGGTGTCGAGCAGGCCGGCGAGCTTGCCGTAGTTGTTGTCCAGAACGACGTGTGGGATACCGAGCAGCAGGCACAGCACGTGCGCGTGCAGCCTGTCCGTGACCACGACCCGGCCGCTGGAAAGCATCGCGACCCCGGCCTTGTAGCGCGCCGCCGCCAGCGCTGTCATCGCGTTCACCTCGGGTCCCGCGAACGCCCCCATGACCCATGGCATCCGATACCGCAGCCGAACGAACCAGCGATACCGGGCCTCGGCGGCCTGCCAGTCTCGGTTGAAGCGCGCCGCGTCCGACCAAT
>JAXDJY010000356.1:0-5074 GCA_034667445.1 Actinomycetota bacterium
AACGCCGTCCATTCGGCGCTGCAGTTCCCGGTGCTGGGCGAGGATGTCCTCATCACCGGGGCTGGTCCCATCGGGCTGATGGCGTGCGCCGTAGTCCGTCACGCCGGCGCCCGCTACGTGGTGGTGACCGACGTCAACCCGCATCGGCTGGCGCTCGCCGAACGACTCGGCGCCACACGGGCGGTCGACGTTCGCACGAGTGCCCTTGCCGATGTGCAGCATGAACTCGACATGCGGGAGGGGTTCGACGTCGGGCTGGAGATGAGCGGCAACCCGGACGCGATGCACGACATGCTCGCGAACATGTGCCACGGAGGAAAGATCGCGCTGCTCGGGCTGCCCGACCGGCCCTTCGCGGTCGACTGGAACGCGGTCATCCACGAGATGATCACCGTCAAGGGCGTGTACGGACGTGAGATGTATGAGACCTGGTACATGATGACGGTGATGCTCCAGACGGGCCTGGATGTTTCCCCGGTGATCACCCACCGCTTCCACTACACGAGGTTCGAAGAAGCGTTCGAGGTCGCCCGGTCCGGCGAGGCCGCCAAGGTGCTGTTGTATTGGCAAAAGGAACCCTAAACGGCCGGAGTCCTCAACCCGGTGCCTATCTCGACCGATTCTCTACGTGGCGGGTGCCGAGCGTAGAGTCCTGCCTCCGAGCGGAGCAGGTTGACCTGTGATCGAGTCTGAAGAGAACAGCACGGGAGCGAGGCTTCGCCGTGGGGCGATCCTGCGGGCGGTGGGTTCGGCCGCGGAACGACTCCTGGGGAGCAGTCCTTGGGAAGACCACATCGACGCCGTGCTGGCCGAACTGGGCGAGGCGACGAGCGTGAGCCGGGCCTACGTGTTCCGCAACATCGAAGGTGATGCCGGCGAGCTGTTGATGGATATGTGTTTCGAATGGTCGGCCCCCGGCATCGAATCGATGACCGCCAACCCCGGGAACCATCGGTACCCCTATGTGCCCGAGTACCCCCATTACGTGAACAGGTTGAGTGCGAACAAAGAGATGACGATCTCCCGGAGCGATGCCTCCCCCGTTGATCTCGCGGACCTTGTCGAGGAGGGCATCCTTTCCACGGCGTTCCTGCCGATCTTCGAGGGGGACCAGTGGTGGGGATATCTCGGCTTCGACGATTGCCTGACCGAGCGCGTCTGGTCGGACGAGGAACTGGATGCGCTTCGGGCGGCGTCCGCGACGCTCGGTGCCGCGATCCGGCTCGAACGCGTCAGCCGCGCCAAGCGGGCCGTCGAAGAGCGCTACCAGCGCCTGGTCGAGCAGATCCCAACGGTTATCTACATCGACGAGGTATCAACTGAGGACCCCACCGAACTCATCCCCGTCTTCATCAGTCCCCAGATCGAACGCCTGCTCGGCTACCGACCGGAGGAATGGATCGGCGACCCCGAACTCTGGGATCGCGTGGTCCATCCGGATGACATCGATCAGGCCAACGCCAGCGCGAGCCGGGCGTACGCGGCCGGGACGCCGCTCAGCATCGAGTACCGGATGCTCGCCCGGGACGGCCGCACGGTATGGGTACGCGAGGAGGCCGTGCTCTACCGAGACGAGGACGGTATCCCGAAGGTCTGGCAAGGCGCCTACATCGACATCACCCAGCTGAAGCGCTCCGAGGAGGACCTCCACGACGCGCTGCTCCGCGAACAGGACTCCACCGAGCGGCTCCGGGCACTGGACGAACTGAAGAACACGTTCCTTCAGGCCGTTTCGCATGACCTGCGCACACCGCTCGCCGCGATCCTCGGCTTGGCCCTCACGATCGCCCGCGAAGACATGGAGCTCGATGGCGCTGAGATCCGTGACATGGCGACCCGCATCGCGAAGAACTCGCGCAAGCTCGACCAGATGGTCGCCGATCTCCTGGACCTCGACCGTCTCTCGCGTGGCATCCTCGAACCCAACCGGCAGCACGCCGATGTCGGGGCGCTGGTGCAGGATCTCGCGACGGACGCCGATGTCGCGGAGAGCCGCAACCTGACCCTGGATATCGAGTCGGTGACGCTGGCGGTCGACCGACCCAAGGTCGAGCGCATCGTCGAGAACCTCCTCGCGAACGCCGCCCGTCACACGCCCGAGGGTGCGCACGTCTGGGTTCGGACGCGGGCGCAGGACGGGGGCGTCCTCATCACCGTCGAGGATGACGGGCACGGGGTGCCCGCGGAGCTCTTTGAAGCCGTGTTCGAACCGTTCCGCCAAGGCCCGTCGCCCTCGAGCCATTCGCCGGGGGCGGGCGTTGGCCTCGCGCTTGTCGCCAGATTCACCGAACTCCACAACGGCAAGGCGTGGGTCGAGGAGCGGCCGGGGGGCGGCGCCTCGTTCCACGTGTTCCTGCCCGATCAGGGCGTCTGAGCCTCAGGTCTGTCGGTTCCACCACACGCCGCCGGGACCGGACCAACTGGTGCCCTCCCCCCACACGGCGAACGTCTTGCCAGTATCCGTGATCGCGATCTCGCCGTAGTCGCCGTAGACCTCTTGGAACCCCTGCGGTGTCTTGTACGCGGCACCGCCGGTGGCGTCGGAGATCTTCACCGGCGAGGTCCACGTGGTCCCGCCGTCCTTCGAACTGCGGTACCAGACGTTCCATGCGTCGACGTTGCCGTTGTTGGTCTGCATGTACCAGACGCGGATGTCACCGTTCCCGGTGGCCTCGACGGCCGGGCTCGTGGCCTCTTCGCCGGCCACCGACAATGCCGTGCGCGGACCCCACGTGAGCCCATCGTTCGCGGAGCGTCGCACCCAGATCCGTTGCGGTCCCTGATCCACCGTGGCCCCGTCGTAGACGTAGGTCAGTACGCCGTTCGCGTCGGTACTCACGCCGCTGTGGCCGAGGTAGAAGTCCGAGGTGCACCCGGCGGCCGTGCACGGCTCGCCAACCGGCACCGTATCGACCAGGACATTGGTCCAGGTGGCCCCGTTGTCCTTGGACACGAACGCGCGGTGCTCGACGACACCAACCGCCGTCGTTCCCGGCCCCGAGTAGTCGATGCTCCCCTCGGAGAAGATCACGGTGCCGTCGGGCAACACGGCCGCGTCGTAGGCGAAGTAGTAGCGGCTTGAGTCGTCGACCTGGGTCTGCGTCCACGTGGCACCGAAGTCGTGCGAGACCGCCATCCACGGATCGCCACCCGTCGGCCCGTTGAAGGAGATGTAGACGTCTCGGCCTGTAGCCGACGTGGCGAGGACGGGCTTGTCGGTCCAGGAGACGTTGCCGAAGGTGCTGACGGGCTGGCTCCATGTCTTCCCACGGTCGGTGGACTTCACGAAGACCGTGTTGAAGCCGTTCAGGTACGCGGCGTAGACGGCGCCGGTGTTCTTCACGACCTCGATCTCCGGGTCGTATTGCCAGGATCCCTTGCAGGCGCAGAGCGGCTTGGCGGTGCCGAACGTCTTCCCACTGTCCTTGGAGATGCGAAGGGCCATCCACGGCACCGGGCAGTTGCCCGAACACGGCTTCGCGCCGAAGTGCGTGGCGATCATGTAGACGTACGGTGCCTTCGGATCGGCTGCGACCGCGGGCTCCCAGTCGTCCGCGTTCGGATCGAACACGGATTCGCCTGCCCACCCCGCTGCGGCGACGTGCGGGACCTTCTTCGCGACCCCGAAGGTCCCCGCGCTCTTCGCCTCCGCCGCGGCCTGGAGTCGCTCGGCCGTCATGTCGGCCTGTTCTTGGGCGTCAGGGTTGGCGGCTCCCTCCGCTCGGGCCTGTTCTCCCGGGGCGTCGCCGCGGGTGGGCGAGGACGGCGACGTTCTCCGGAGGGCGCCGAGCGCGAACCCCGCGAGCACCAGGACACTGACGAGGACGAACACGGGAGGGCGGCGCATCGGGGGCCTCCTTGCGCAGAGTGAAGATCGACACTGTCGCGTCCGAAACCTAGTCAGTTCGCCGGCCCGGGTCAAATGAGGGCGTGGATCTCCCGAGGTAGACTGCGGTTTTCCGCGACGACTGAGAGGGTTATCGACATGAGAAGGCACCGGGCATGGCTGGCAGCGATCGTTGTCTCGAGCACGTTGGGGCTCGCCGCGTGTAGTTCGTCGAGTTCTTCGACCACGGCCGCTGCCGGGTCCAGTGCTCCGGTGCCGACGAGCGCCCCAACAACCGTCACACAGGGCGCCAACCCGGGCGGCGACTTCTGCACCCTGCTGAAGGCCGAGAAGGTGAAGGCCGCCAAGCTCAGTTCGACGATCAGCACGGCGTTCGCGACGAACGACTTCGCTACGACGAAGAAAGCCCTCACGGCCTATTTCGACGCACTCGCACAAGATCTCGCCCAGGTCGAAGCGTCGATGACGGATGCGCCGGCGGACGTGCAGGCCGCCGTGCAGACCGTGAATCAGTTCTTCACTCAGCTCCAGTCGTCCTTGGCGAACGCCTCGAGCCTCACGGACCTGCAGACGAGCTTCACCGCGAACCTGGACACCGCCGCACTCAAGTCGGCGGGGAAGGTCTTGTCGGCCTACACCACGTCCCAGTGCGGCACCCAAAGCCCGTAAGGCGCGTTCCTTCATATGCGTGAGGTTCGCACTCACTAAGTAGTGGCGTGCACGTGGCTCGCTTCCGGTGTTCTCCAGCGGCCGTAAGCGATCGCGCTGTCCCCTTTGTTCATGACCACATATGGATGACTTCGCCGCCTTCTTCGACAAGCATCGCCGCCCACTCGTATTCGCCTTGTGGGTCGTCGCCCGGAATCAGGCCGAGGCCGAGGAAGTAGCCCAGGACGCGTTCCTGAAGGTCTGGGAACGGTGGGACCGCATCAGCAACATGGACGATCCCGAGGGCTACCTCTTCCGCACTGCCATGAACCTGCAGCGGAACCGGCGCCGCAGGGCCGCGATGGCGCTTCGGAGAACCATGCGGCAGTTGGGCCCCAGAGACGAGATCTCAGAGGTTGAGTCGCGCGATGAGGTCATGCGCGCACTCGGCGGCCTGACCCGGTCACAGCGACAAGCCCTGGTCGTGACCGATCTCCTGGATCACAGCTCGGAGGAGGCGGGCAAGATCCTCGGGATCCGCGCCTCGACCGTACGTGTCCAT
Organism: Actinomycetota bacterium; assembly: GCA_034667445.1. GTDB lineage: Bacteria > Actinomycetota > UBA4738 > UBA4738 > HRBIN12 > JANXVR01. Next base: position 5,058 of record JAXDJY010000356.1, read on the forward strand.
GTCGCCCGTGCCCGGGC
>JAXDJY010000357.1:0-2842 GCA_034667445.1 Actinomycetota bacterium
TCTCGATCCGGCCGATCTTCGGCAGATGAAAGGCAGCAGCGAGGTCTGCGGCTTCATCCTGGGAGAGGCCGAAGGTCTGCAAGAGGCTCAAGAAGTAGCCAACGTCTGGCCGCTCCGCGAGAGAGAACACTCCTACGACCGTTCCGCTTACCACCTCGCGGATGATGAAAGTGCAGGAGGGTTCATCCTCCGGTTCCTGACCGTCCCTCAGCAAAGGCTCGTAGCTCGGGCCTTGCACCGAGCAGTAGACGGAAAAGCCGCCGATCTCGACCGGCTCACTCGCGGATATCATCGACTTCATGGGTGTCGGGGTCATGCCCCGCAACCGGAAGGTTCCGATAGCGAGGGCCCGACCGCGATGACCTACCTACGCTCGAAACGGTGTCAAACGGCTGGATCCCCAGATGTGTGGGCAGCTGTGGTGACGTTGGCGTGCTTTCGCGCACCGCGGTAGTCGAGGCGATGGGCACCTCGGGCATCCATGGATCCGCGTCGGCGAGGCGCTCTAGGTTCGCGATCTCCGCCACGGCCACCCGCCGCGTCTCCTGCCCGTTCACGATGAACACCACATCGAACAGGTCATGAACATAGGCATCCGCGAGTACGAGTTCTTCGGAGCGCTCACCGGTGTATCTGACCAAGTATTGGTTCATCGTGGCAAACGTCTACCCAAAGATGTCCGGGACAAACGCCGCATGCAGAGATCTATCTGGTGCATCCCGCGGGGAGGCAGACGAAGCGGACGCCGCAGGCCAATCAGTTCGAGTACAGCCACGTCACCAGGCTCGCGATGCTGTGAGCCCACGTAATGACAGACGCCTTCGACTTCACCGGGAAGGCTTCGACGCGCAAGTGCCCGTCGGGATCGATGAGGTACAACACGGAGGTGTGGGCGACGTCACCGGTTGGATTCGGGAGGACGGCGACGTGGTAGGCGGACCACACCTGGCGCAGTTGATCCGTCGAGCCTGTGAGGAAGTGCCAGTTCGCCATGGTGTTTAGCCGGTGCTTCACAGAGAAGGACTCGACGGCCGCCTGGGATTCCTGGAACTGGTTGACGTTGACTCCGACGAACTCGACGTTCGCAGCTGCCGACCCCAGGATGCGCTGTGCCCTAAGGAATTCGTCGGAGACCAGCGGACAGATATCCACGCAAACGGGATCCATGAAGGCGAGCACCACCACCTTGCCCCGGAGGGACGAGAGCGAGACAGCCTTGCCTGACTGATCGGTCAGCGTGAGGCCGGGCGACATGCCCGTTCCGAGATCTGAGCACCCGATAGCGGCGCAGGCCGAGGGGAGGGCCGCCTCGTGCGAATGGTGCCAGAGCAGCGCAGCGGCCGTGCCTCCGAAGAGTCCGCCGATGATGAGGCCGAGGGCGATCGCTAGCGCCCAGCCGCGCTTGGGCTTCCCGTTCACTTCATCCGGCTCCCTGGGCTTCGGCACGCGCCGCCTCCTCTTCCCCGCTCAACATCCTCAGTACGGCCAGGCCGATGGCGAGGTTGAAGGGAACCATGCCGGCCGCCCACATCAATCCCGCTGCCAGGCGCTGGTCGGCCATCGGCGTGAGGCCGCTCACCGTGGATACCGTCGCCGCATAAGGCGGATAGAGCGGAGACCGGACCATGATGAGCACGAACGCGAGTATCCACCCCGACAACATCCCGGCCGCCAGGTAGGCGATCCGCTGGGCGGCGGGGAGCCGGGCGGCGAGCCATGAGCCACCGAACGCGTGGGACCAGTAGAGGACGCCCGCGGCGAGATAGGAGAGATGTTCCTGGTCGTGGACGAAGTCATCTCGAACGGCGAGGTCGTAGAGGCTCGGGAGGTGCCAGAGCCACAGCACGCCGGCGAAGATGAACAACGCGGTGGCGGGATGTCGGGCGAGCGACGCGATCCGCCCGAACGGACCCGTTCCGTCGGCGGCCGTCTCCGCCCGTTCCAGCCAGGCTCTGATCGCGGGTGGCATCGCACGGCGAAGTTCGGGCCAAGGGGTCGATGCGGCGAACAGCGGTGCCGCGACCACCAGCAGCAGCATGTGCTGGACCATGTGCACGGACAGCAGCGAGTCGGCGAGCGAGTCGAAAGGGGACTCGAGCGCGAAGACCGTGACGGCGATCCCGCCGTAGAACATCGCCGCGCGCCACGCTGGCGGCTCCGCCCCCACGGCCCGCAGCCGTCGCCGGCCCAACGAGTAGGCCCAGACGGCGGCGAAGACGAAGATCCACAGCTTCGGGTCCAACGTCCATCCCTGCGAACTGAACCAGGCGTTCCCGAACGTGAGATGGGCGATCACCCTGCCCCTTCCTCAAGCGTGCGGTGCACCGGTGAACAGCAAGGCAACCGCGAACAGTGATGCCGCGATCGCCGTCCACGTGAACGCGAGGCCCACGAGGTCGAGTTCGTTCCGCCGGCCGGGTTCGTCATAGAGGCCCTTGACCGCTCTGATGAAGAGGCCGAGCCCAATCAGTCCGAGCACGATCAGGTGGAACATGTGGTAGCCCGCCATGATGTAGTACGAACTCGCGTACGCCCCCGAGGTCGTCGAGAAGGAGAGCCGCACCACCTGCAGGATCTGGACCACCAGGTCGACGAGGACCAGCAACAGTGCCAGCCCCACACCGATGCGCAACGCACCACGGTTCCCGGCCCGCCCGCCGCGTCGGCCAACCTGATAGCACGCGGCGCTGATGAGCATGATCGCTGCCACCAACCACGGACCGAGGGCGCCCGCGGGCGAGACGCCTTTGGGCAGCCAACCGCCGTCGGTGTTCAGTCCGCGCAGGTAGAAGTACGTGAAGATGATGCAGGCGACGAACACCCCGTCGGCGGCCAGGAAATA
>JAXDJY010000358.1:0-2832 GCA_034667445.1 Actinomycetota bacterium
AGCACCGACACCGTTGCCGCTGCCCAGACCGTCCACCCGAGCCACCCGAAGGCCAGTCCCGCCGCGACGAGCGCGTACCGCAGCCCTCGGGTGACGTGGCTCTCTTCGACGGCGTATCCCAAGGAGGCGGCCTTGGCACGGACGTAGGCAGATAGGAAGCTGGCCCCGGCGGCAACCAAGGCCCCGGCCGCGACGTGGGGGGTCCCCCGCCTCGCGACCCACGCGATGGAGGCGAGCACCACACCGTCCCAGAGTCGATCACCCAGCGTGTCGAGCATCCGGTCCGTGGGTCCGCCCGCCCCATGGTTGGCCCTGTGGCCCCCCAGCAGTAACAATCCCCCGGAGATCCCGGCCGAGACCCCAGCGACTTTCGGCGCCCGCGCGATGATCTCGTAGCCGGCGAACACCGAGAGCGCCACGCCGACGATGAGCGTGGCGCGGGTGTTGGCGGTGCCGGGTGGCTGTCGTTCGAAGCGGACCATGGGGTCCGCGCGAGCCTAGCACCTGACTAGAATCGCCCTACCTCTCGGGCGAAGGAGACCTCGTGAAGACCTACGACGCGAAGGACATCCGCAACGTCTTGCTGGTCGGCCACGGCGGATCGGGGAAAACGACGCTGCTGGAGGCCATGCTCTTCACCTCCGGCGCCATCACCCGGATGGGAACGGTCGAGGATGGGAACACCGCCTCCGACCACGATCCCGACGAACAACGCAAGGGCATCTCGGTGTCGTTGTCCATGGCGCCCGTGGAATGGAACGGCGTGAAGATCAACGCCCTGGACGCCCCGGGCTACGCGGACTTCGTGGGCGACCTTCGTTCGGCGGTGCGGGCCGCCGACGCCGTCATCGTGGTCGTGTCCGCCGTCGACGGGGTCGAGGTGCAGACGGAGGCTGCGTGGGAGCTTGCCGTCGAAGCGGGCCTCCCGCGTGCGATCTTCGTCAACAAGCTCGACCGCGAACGCGCCGACTTCCAGACCACGCTCGACCAGCTCGTTTCAGCCTTCGGGAACCAGGTAGCACCGTTCGAACTGCCGATCGGATCCGAGCACGAGTTCAACGGCGTCGCAGATCTTCTGCACGAGAAGGCCGACCTGTACCCCGACGGCCCGAAAGCAGTGGAGTCCGACTGGCCCGACGATCTGCATGCGATGGCAGACCCCGCCAGAGAGAAGCTCATGGAGGCCGTCGCTGAATCCGACGACGCCCTCATCGAGGAGTACCTGGAGCAGGGGACCCTCCCCGAGGAGCACATCGTCTCCGGCGCGAAGGACGGCTTCGCACGGGCACGGCTCGCGCCGGTCATCGTTGGCTCGGCGGCGAAGGCGATCGGGATCGATCGTCTCCTCGATTTCATCGTCGAGGAGTTCCCCTCCCCCGTGGACCGGGGGACGGTGGAGGTGACGGCGAAGGACGGCACGACGACCGAGCGGGCGCCCGACGTTTCCGCCCCGCTCTCGGCGTTCGTGTTCAAGACCTTGTCGGACCCCTTCGTCGGCCATGTCACGATGTTCAGGGTCTTCAGCGGGAAGGTCCGCCCGGACGCCGCGGTGTGGAATGCTACGCAGGCCACGGACGAACGCATCGGCCAGCTATTCACGTTGCGCGGCAAGGATCATGAGTCGCTCCCGGAGATCGTAGCCGGCGATATCGGCGCGGTCGCGAAGCTCGCGAACACCCACACCGGCGACACCTTCAGCACGAAGGACAACCCGATCCAACTCGCCCCCATCGACCTGCCCGAGCCGCTTCTCGCCTACGCGATCGAGCCGAAAGCCAAGGGCGACGAAGACAAGCTCTCGACCGGGCTCGCCCGCATGCGTGAGGAAGATCCGACCCTTCGCGTCGCCCGCACCGACGAGACCCACGAGACCGTGATGTACGGGATGGGCGAGGCCCACCTGGAAGTCATCATCGAACGCCTCAAGCGCAAGTACGGCGTCGAGGTCACCCACCATCCCGCGAAGATCGCCTACAGAGAGACGATCCGAACCAAAGCGGCCGGGCTCGGCCGCCACGTCAAGCAGACCGGTGGCCACGGGCAATACGCCGTCTGCAACATCGAGATCGAGCCCCAGCCCAGGGGCGACGGGTTCCTCTACGAGAACAAGATCGTCGGCGGTGCGATCCCATCCCAGTTCATCCCCTCGGTCGAGAAGGGCGTCGTCAAGACGATGAACGAAGGCGTCATCAGCGGCAACCCGATGGTCGATGTGAAGGTCACGCTCGTCGATGGGAAGTTCCACCCGGTGGACTCCTCCGACATGGCGTTCCAGATCGCGGGGTCGATGGCGCTGAAGGAAGCCGTGGAGTCGGCGGGCGTGGTGCTCCTCGAGCCGGTGGTGGACCTGGAGGTCGTCGTCCCCGACGCGTACACGGGCGATGTCATGGGGGACCTGAATGCGAAGCGCGGGAAGATCGCCGGCATGGAGCAAGCCGGCGGCGGCAAGCAGGTCATCAAGGCGACCGTCCCACAGGCCGAGGTTGCCCGATACGTCATCGACCTCCGTTCGATGACCGGGGGGCGCGGCGCGTTCTCGATGGTGCTCTCCCACTACGAGGAGCTACCCCAGCACCTCGCGCAGAAGGTCATCGACGAGGCGCAGAAGGCGCGCGAAGAGCGACGCTGAGCCTCACTCGAACCGCGGTGCGAGCCGCCGGCAGGTGTCCGCGAGGAGCTCCGGCAAGACCCTCGTTTGGCCGATGACCGGCATGAAGTTCGTGTCCCCGCCCCAGCGCGGAACGACGTGCCAGTGCACGTGGTCCGGGATCCCCGCCCCGCCTACACGCCCCAGGTTCATCCCGATATTGAACCCCTGCGGCTCCGACTCCA
>JAXDJY010000359.1:0-5217 GCA_034667445.1 Actinomycetota bacterium
ATCGTGGGTCACGTAGATGGTGGTGATGCTGAGACGATGGTGGAGCTTCTTCAGTTCCGCACGCATCTGCACGCGGAGCTTGGCGTCCAGGTTGGACAGGGGCTCGTCCAACAAGAACGCCGCGGGCTCGCGGACCAACGCCCGGCCCATCGCGACGCGCTGCCGCTGGCCGCCCGAGAGTTGCCCGGGCCGGCGCTGGAGGAGTTCCTCGAGTCCGAGCATCTCGCTGATCTCCTTCACGCGCCGCTTCACCTCCTCGTTCGGTGTCTTGTGCTGTTTCATCCCGAACGCGAGGTTCTTCGCGACGCTCATGTGCGGATAGAGCGCGTAGTTCTGGAACACCATCGCGATGTCGCGGTCCTTCGGCTGAACGTCGTTGATCCGTCGGTCGCCGATCCGGATCTCGCCGGCGCTTATCCGCTCGAGCCCCGCGACCATCCGCAACGCCGTCGTCTTGCCGCAGCCCGAGGGCCCAACCAGGATCAGGAACTCGCCCTCGCCGACCGTGAGGGAGAGCTCCTCCACCGCAACGGTTCCTCCCGGATAGACCTTCGAGACCTGGTCGAACGTCACGTCAGCCAACGCATCATCCCTTCAGTCCTTGCGTCGCGATGCCGCGGATGAACCAGCGCTGCGCCGCGATGAAGAGCACGAGCATCGGGATCGTGCTCATCACGTTTCCCGCCATCAGGAGGTTCCACTCGGTCGAGTGCGCGCTCTGGAAGTTCTGTAGCCCCAGCTGGATCGTGAAGTTGTTCTGGTTCTGGATGACGATCAGTGGCCAGAGGAAGTCGTTCCAGGTCCACAGGAACTGGATCACCGCCAACGTCGCCAGCGCGGGCATCGACAGCGGCAGGACGATCGTGAAGAGGATCTTCAGCCGACCGGCGCCGTCGATCCGAGCGGCCTCTTCCAACTCGATGGGCAGGGTCCGAAAGAACTGGGTGAGCATGAAGATCCCGAACACGTTCGCGAGGTTCGGAACGATGAGCGCACCGAGTGAGTCCAGCAGATGGAAGTCCTTCACGATGAGGAACGTCGGGATGAGAACGACCTGGAGCGGCACCATGAGCGTTGCCAGGAGCACGAAGTACAGGACCTTCTTCCCCCAGAACTCGATCCGGGCAAACGCGTACGCGGCGAGTGCGCACAGCAGGAGGTTGCTCGCCACAACGGTGACCGTGACGATCGTCGTATTCAGGAACCATCGGCCGAACGGGGCTGCACGCAACGCGTCCGGATAGTTCGACCATTGCAGCGTTCCCGGCCACAGGATCGGCGGGAAGTGCCGTGTCTGGTTGAGTGTCTCGAGCGACGTCACGAGCATCCACAGGAGCGGCACCAGCATGACGAGCGCAACGGGGAACAACAGCAGGTGCCAGGGGCTGAATGGCAGCCATCGTCTGCGGGGTGCCTCGACCATCCCCGTCTCGCCGCGGATCGTTCGCAGGTCGACGGGAGCTGTCGGGGTGAGGGTCTGCGTGCTCATGTGGAGTAATGCACCATCTTCCCTCCGGCCCAGAACTGGAACAGCGTCACGAGCATGATCGCGACGAACAACATGTAGGCAAGCGCGGCTGCATATCCGGCCATCCCGAACCCGAACGACGACGTGAACGCAAGTTTGAAGATGTAGAACACCGGGACGTTCGTGGCGCCGAGGGGTCCGCCCTTCGTGACGAAGTAGACCTCGTCGAACAACTGGATGGCGCTGATGGTCGACCACACCATCAGCAGAAGCGAAGCCGGTCCGAGCAAGGGGAGCGTGACATTCCGGAAGGTCGACCAGCGACCGGCGCCGTCAACCGCCGCCGCCTCGACCAGCTGCGCCGGGATCCCTTGCAGAGCCGCCAGGTACACGATCGCGTCGAACCCCAGCCATCCCCAGACGGTCATGATCACCACGGAGGGCAGCGCTCCCTTCGGCGAATCGAACCAGCCGAAGGGGCCGAGCCCGACCTTGCCAAGCGCGAAGTTCGCCAAACCGAACGTCTTGTCGAAGAGCCATAGGAACATGACGCCGGTGGCGATCGTGGAGACTGCCACCGGGATGAACACCGCAAGCCGGTAGGTCCTGATGAGCGCGATCTTCCGGTTCAGCGCGATAGCGACGAACATCGCCAGACCCATCGAGATCGGCACGAACAGGAACGTGTAGTAGACGGCGTGCTCGGCCGCTTGGATGGCGAGTGGGTCGTGCACGATCTTCGTGTAGTTCTCGACGCCCGCGAACGGCCGGATCGGGGAGATGAGGCTGGCCTTCTGGAGCGACAGCACGAACCCCCACACGATCGGCAGGAGCCCGAACACCACGATGAGGATCACCGAGGGCAGCACAAAGAGCCAGCCCGCGAGCGTGTCGCCGGCCCCGCGGCCCTTGTCGCCGCGAGGCCGCTTCGCCTCCTCAGCCGCCGCCGCCGCGCGGAGTCCGGTACTGACCTGCATCGCCGCGCGCCGTTCCCGTCGCCGCCGCCGTCTACTGTCCGGCTAGAACGTTGTCGACCTGGCCGGCCGCATCGTCGAGCGCCGCCTTCGGCTGGGACTGCCCGAGCAGCACGCTCACGATCGCCTGCCCCATGATCTGGCTGATCTGGTCGTAGGTCGTGATCGTCGGCCGCGCCTTCGGCACGTTCGCCAGGTTCTCCGCGAAGACGTCTGAGCCGGGGAACTTCGCGCCGAACTGCTTGAGGAAGTCCGGCTGCTGGAGCACCGATGCCCGCGTGGGCAGATGTCCCGCGATCATCGAGTCCGACGCCACCTGCTCGGTCGCCGTGAACCACTGCATGAAGGTGACCGCGGCGGCCGCGCGCGCATCGCCATTGTTGAACAGCACCCACATGTCGGGGCCGCTGATGGAGGCGTGCGTTCCGCCCGCGTAACTCGGCATGATCTGCACGCCGTAGTGCACGTCCGGATAGCCGCTCAAAGCCCACGGGCCGGTGATCATCATCCCCAGGTGTCCGCTGTTGAAGAGGTCGTCGAGCTTCGTGTTCTGCTGGTCCAGGTACATCGACTTGTCCGTTACGGCCATCTGCTGCAACGTGGTGAGGGCCTGAACCCCGGCATCGGAGTTGAACGTAGCCTTCGTATTGTCCGGGGTCAGGATGTCGCCCCCCGCGGCCCACAACATCGCGTCGAAGTGCCAGACCGTGTCCTCGCTCGCGTCGGCCGGGAACCCGACACCGAACTGCTGCTTGGTCGGATCGGTCAGCGCCTTCGAAGCGCTGACGAAGTCATCCCATGTCCAATCGGCCGTGGGGTAGGAGACCCCGGCCGCGTCGAAGAGGTTCTTGTTGTACACGATCGCGAGGTTGTCCACGAGCGCCGGGATCCCATACACGTGGCCGTTCACCGTGGCGGCCGCGCGCTCTCCGGGGAAGAAGTCGTTCCAGTTCCACCCCGCGCCCTGCACCGTCTGCGTGAGGTCCATGATGTTCGGCGCGGTCGCGAGCGACGGCATCGATGTCCCGTACTGGTACGTGATGTCGGGCTGCGTGCCGCCGGACAGCGCCACCGTGAGTTTCTGATACGCGTTGTCGTTGCTCCCGACGTAGTCCGCCTTCACCTGGATGCCGGGGTGACTCTTGTTGAACGCGTCGATCAATCCCGTGAGGGATTTCGCCTCGTAGTTGACCTGTCCGTTGGGGCTCTGGATGTTGCCGTATCCGTGCCAGAGCGTGATGGTCACCGGCCCCGCATCGGTGGTGCCCCCGCCGTTCGATGAACTGCTCTTGCTGGTGCACGCGGCGGCGATGACGGCGAGCGCGACCAGGGTGGCCACTGCGGCGAGACGGCGACGCTTCATTGGGTTCCCTCCCTAGGACAGGACGACGGACCGGGTCAGGTGCTTCGGATGATCGGGGTCGAGGCCGCGCGCCGAAGCCAGGGCGACGGCGGCGCGTTGGATCATGACGAGTTCAGCCATGGGGTCGAGTGTCGGTTCGATAACGGTGGCGCCGGTAGTGCGGATATCGGCGGCGACGGAAGGGTCTCCGCTTCCCAGGATCCACACCAGCGTCCCCGGTCCGGCCAGGCTGACCGGCCCGTGCCGGTACTCCATCGCGGGATAGGACTCGGTGTGCGCCTGCGCGGCTTCTCGCATCTTCAGCGCGGCTTCGTTCGCCAGACCGACGCTCCAGCCGTGTCCCAAGAACACGAAATGGTCGAAGCCCGCGACGTCCACCGGGAGCGTCGATACCAGCGCGCGCTCGGCGTCTGTGATCGCGTCGGTCAGGTCTTCGCCGAGATGGGCTCGCAGGAGTGCGAGCGCGCTCGTGGCGAACCGGGTCTGCACAACGCTCGTCTCATCCGCGAAATCCAAGAAGACACTCAGTCCGGCCGCGTTCGGGATCGGCGTGCCCGGAACCGCGCAGATAGCGACACTCACGGCATCCCGTGGGAGGCCCTGCACGAGCCGGGCCACCTCGGTGGTTGTGCCACTCCTGCTGAGCGCGACCCACCGATCGTAGGTTCGCCCGGGTGGCGTTTCGCTTGCGGCGAAGGCGTCGGTTCGTCCGTGCCCGGCGGTCTCGCGGAGGGCAGCGTATGCCTGGCCGATGAACCACGACGTACCGCATCCCACGACGGCAACGCGTTCGCCATGCTGGGGGAGGAGCACGCTCGCCGCCCCGACGCGCGAGGAGGCCTCGCGCCAGCAGTCGGGTTGGGACGCGATCTCATGCTCGGTTTCGCTCATCCGGGGCGAGGATAGAGCAAGAACGCTCATCCGGCCAGCCCCACAATCTATACTCGCCGGCATGCGGCAGGCCGACCGATTGAGCACGATCCTGGAGCGCTTAGCTGCCGACGGCACGGTCGGCGTCGCCGAACTCTGCGAGGACCTCGACGTGAGCGCAGCGACGATCCGCCGCGATCTCGAACTCCTGGAGGAGCAGCGGCTCCTCGCCCGAACTCACGGCGGCGCCGTTCCCCTCGGCGTCCTCTACGAACTCCCGCTTCGCTACAAATCCGGCCGGCGTCAGGAGGAGAAGCGGCGCATCGCCGCAGCTGCCGCGGCGCTTGTCGCCGACGGTGTCGCCGTAGGCCTCACCGGCGGTACCACGTCCACCGAAGTGGCACGGGCGTTGGTCGAGCACCAGCGCCTGACCGTGGTGACCAACGCGCTGAACATCGCGAGCGAACTCGCCGTTCGTCCGAACCTCAAACTCGTGGTGACCGGAGGCTACGCGCGCGCCGAGTCCTACGAGCTGGTCGGAC
>JAXDJY010000360.1:0-3034 GCA_034667445.1 Actinomycetota bacterium
ATGCGGAGCGAAGTTCACGGCGCCAGTCTACGGGCGGAACGCAGGATGCCTGTTGGTCAACCCGACGCATCCTCGAGGCCGTACTTGGTCACCAAGGACAGATAGTCCCGCTGATAGAACACCTTGCATCGGACCTCGGGATAGCGCTCGCGGAGGAGCCGGACCTTGCGGTTCTTCTTCGTCACGAGGTTCTGATTGAGCGTGGTTATCTCGATGTAGAGGTCGAACGCCGGAAGATAGAAGTCCGGGGTGAACCGACGGGTCACGAGACCCGCGGCGTTCCATTCGATATCGAACGAGGTTGGTTCATACGCCCATCCGATCCCGTAGAAGTCCAAGAGCTGCGCGAACTGGCGCTCCGATGCATGGGCGAAACCGATGACATCACTCTGGAGCGGTTCGAACGTTGCGGGGTCGGCGCTCACGACCCTCCGGCGGAAGCCTTGCCGCGTCGTTTCGCCAGGCTTCCCTCGAGGTCGGACCACACCCGATCCAAGGCGATCGCGAACACACCCTGGCCCTTGTTGAGCAGGTCGATGACAGCTTCGGGCGAATGCGCTTCGTAGATCCCGTCGCCATCCGACATCAGGGTGACCCCATGCGGCCGCCGCTTCATGGTCTGCAGGTACGCGACAGCCTTGCGAACCCGCTGCAAGGATACCCCCGTGTCCAGCAAACTCTTGATGACCCGCAGGGTGACGATGTCTTGGAACGAGTAGAGGCGCTGGGTCCCCGATCCGTGGGCGTCCTTGACCGATGGGGTGACCAGGTCGGTGCGCGCCCAGTAGTCCAACTGTCGATAGCTGATGCCGACGATCTTGCAGACGTCGGGAACCCTGTAGCCCTCTTCGCTCATGACAACCCCGTAATCACGTCGATGTGTTTCGGCAGCGTATGGGCTGGCCTGGACCCTGTCAACGGTGACCCCCGTGTTCGTGTCCCCCGAGGCTCAAGTTCATGGGGGTTACGTGCCGAACACTATGACTAGCTAGGAAGAACTAGATGTTTCCCGATAACGGCAAACCGGCCGGAACGCCGGGACGCAACGCTTCGGGTCCCACCGTCTTCCAGGGCGGGGACGGCCGAGCTACCGAAGGAGCGGTTCTATGCGACGACTACGCACATCCATCATCGCGATCTCGTTGATCCTCGCCACCACGACCCTGCTGGCGACCGCGACAGTCCCTGCATACGCCGGCGCTCGGACCCACGGTTCGTACCGGCACCAGATGTTCACCGCAACCAACAGATCCCGGTCGGCGCACCACCGGGGCCACCTCAGTCTCAACAAACGGATGTCCGCGTTGGCCGAGCGCCACAGTGCGGAGATGGCCAAACGCGGGTACCTCTTCCACACCTCGAACGTCGGAACGTACCTTCGGGGAGTGTCCTGGCACGCGTGGGGAGAGAACGTCGGCTACATGCGAGGAGGGGACGTGCATATCCTGCAGAAGGCGTTCATGCACAGTCCCGTACACCGGGAGAACATCCTGAACGGCGCATTCCGTCACGTGGCGGTCGGAACCGTGTACAACAACGGCCGGCTTTGGGTCACGGTGTTCTTCTACGGATAGCCGAACAGGCTCCCTGCGGAGGTAGGTGGGCGGACGAGCGACCGAGGGGGACGCTCGCCCGCCACTCCGCATCTGGTGGGCTATCCCGCGAAATCCTCAGGGCTCACGTTGTCCAGGAACTCGCGGAACTTCTCGACTTCCTCGTCCTCGTCTCCGGGGATCAAGATGGACGCTTCCTCCAGCACGCCCTCCTCGGCGAACACCGGGATGGCCATGCGAACCGCCAGTGCGATCGCGTCGGAGGGCCGCGACGATATCTCGTAACTATCCCCGTTGCGCTGCAATTGGATCGACGCGAAGAACGTGCTGTCTCGTAGCTCTGTGACCACGATGCGGTGAACGCTCACCTGCAAGTCCTCCAGGATGTTCTGCATGAGGTCGTGTGTCATGGGGCGAGGGGTCACCACCCCTTGAAGGCTGAGCGCGATTGCCGCAGCCTCCGCGGCCCCAATCCAGATGGGCAGGTAGCGCTCCCCGCCCCGCTCACGCAGCAGCACTATCGGTTGATTCGTCGGAAGTTCCACCCGAACGCCGGTGATCTCCATCTCGATCATGTCCAGCCAGGGTAGCCGCGCCCTGGTGGTCGGGCAACCTAGACGCGGGCCAGCAGCCCGTCGAGCGCCCCAGGATCGCGTTTGAGTTCGTCCATGTCGTCCACGCAGAGGATGTCCGAGAGGTTCCGGAACTTATCGCGGAAGTCCATCCCGTATCCGACGACGAACCGGTCCGGGCAGTCGAACCCGACGTATCGGGGCTGCAGCGGCGCGATGCGCCGTACGGAGCGATCCAACAGGGTGCAGACCTCCACGGATGCCGCGCCACGCACGCGCAGCACCGACAGGAGATAGGCAACCGTGAGCCCCGTATCGACGATGTCCTCCACAAGGATCACATCCCGTCCGTCGAGGTCGACATCGACGTCGAGCAGTACGCGGACGCGACCGAGCGACATCTCGGCGCCGCCGTAACGGGTGATGGCGAGGAAGTGGGTCTGCAGTGGAAGATCGACGGCTCTGACGAGGTCGGCGAGGAAGATCGCGCCACCGCGCAGGACCGTGATGAACACGGGATCGCGCCCCACGTAGTCCCCGGTGATCGTGCGGCCGAGTTCCTGCACCCGGCGACGGATCTCCTCGCGCCCGAAGAGGACGCTCGCGATCTCCATCGGGCGCGAGCCTAGCAGGCCCGCCGGACGCATCGGTGCCGCCACAGGCGCGCCGCGCTCAGGCGGTGAGCGTCGACTTGATGTTCGTTCGAAGGAGGGCTTGCTTGAACTTGCGGGAGGTCGTCGTCAGCTCTGCGAGCGTGTCGGCAGCAGCGCGGCGCGCGTCCGGATTCTTCTGCCGGAGCATCGGCGCAACGATCTGCTCGAAGAACGAGGCCTCGCGCTCCTCGAAGTGCTTGTACATCGTCAGGTGACGCGGCTCGACGCCGTAGCGGAAGAAGTCCTTCACGATCGA
>JAXDJY010000361.1:0-3109 GCA_034667445.1 Actinomycetota bacterium
TCGGGCGTGGCCGAAGGATGTCGTCGCGCAGGCTGCGCCCTGCTCGGGGGGGAGACCGCCGAGCATCCCGGCGTCATGGCGGCGAGTCAGTTCGATATGGCGGGGTTCTGTGTAGGCGTGGTCGAAGCGCCGCAGCTGCTCGGTGCCGACCGAGTTCGCGAAGGGGATGCGTTGATCGGTCTCGCGTCCAGCGGTTTGCATTCCAACGGCTACTCATTGGTCCGCAGCGCGCTGCTATCGAAGTACGATCTGGCGGACACGCCGCCGGGGTTGGACCGTCCGCTTGTCGACGAGCTCCTCGAACCGTGTGCCATCCACACGAAGGATGTCCTGGCGTTGGCGCGCGATGGACTTCTCGCCGCAGCAGCCCACATCACCGGCGGCGGGTTCCACGAGAACATCCCGCGGATGCTTCCGGGCGGGCTTGGGGCGGAGGTACGCCGTGGCACGTGGCCGGAGCCGCCGATCTTCGGACTGGTGCAGGGCGCGGCGGGGGCGACCGACGACGACATGTTCACCACATTCAACATGGGCCTTGGGATGGTCGTGGCGGTGCACGAGGGTGATGTCGAAGAAGTCATGCAACGCACCGCGGGTCACGCCTTCGTAGTAGGGCGGACCGCCGTGGGGACAGGCGTACGCATCTCCTGAAACGTGGGACGTACGTGTTCGGAACCCCACCCACCATGACTAGACCACCTCCCCCGAGCCCCCGGTCGAAGGGCGTAGCGCTTAGTGCGTGGGTCCATACATAAACAGGCCTGGTGGCCGATTGAGCACCAACTCCTGATGACCGTAACTACAAGGGATGGAGATATCAGCGAATCCCGGAACGAGCGTGCTGGTCGTCGACGACGAACCGCAGGTCGTCTGGGTGCTCCAGTTCAGTCTCCAAGCCGAGGGGTACGAGACATTCACCGCCAACAACGGGCTGGAGGCGATGCTCGAGATCGGCGAACACCACCCGAAGCTCATGGTGCTCGATGTCATGATGCCGGAGATGGATGGGTGGTCGGTCCTCGAGGAACTCATGAAGCTCCCGAAGGAGGAGCGTCCCCGAGTGGTCGTCGTGAGCGCCCTCGCCTCGCTCCGTGACCGCGCGAAGGCCGCCGAACTCGGCGCTGACGCGTACTGCCCCAAGCCTTTCAACGTCGAGGATCTCCTGGGCGTTCTGCACGCCCTCGACCGCGCGTCGTAAGGCCCCCTCGACCGCCCCCGCTGCCCACTTCCCGGCGACGCAACGAGCCGGTCTGAGACACCCTCCAACCTGCTACGTTCGTAGGGTGAGTTCGCTCCCCGACGCCTCTGCTTCTTTCGCTGACACCGCCTCCAAGCCGGTGGTGAAACGGCTCATCGAAGAGATCTTCCCCGGGCTCAAGACCACCGGGCTCAAGCCCCTCTTGCTCGGTGGCGAATTCGATACGTGGGAGGCCGCGGGAGCCGTCATGAAATTCCCGCGGGACGCGGACGCATCGGCCAAGCTCGATGTCGAGATCGCGATGCACGAGGCGCTCGCGCAGCGCCTCGGCCCGATGGTCCCGGCGATGCGCGCGGTGGGAGAACCGACGACATCGTTCCCCTGGCGAACGGTCGCGTTCGATCGCGCGCGCGGACGCCAGGGCCAGACCCCCGACGGCCCGATCGTTCGGCCCAAGCCGTGGGCACGAACGTCGCTCGCGAAGGAAGTCGCCGGTGCGCTGTCCGCGTTGCACACGACGCCCGCGAAGGTCGCCAAGGTCGCCGGGGTAGCAAGGCGTGACGTAGACCTTGGCGGTGTGGACCCAAGCGACAAGGCCATCGCGTGGGCGACCAAGATCGTCGGTCACCGTCTCGATGCGTTCCTGGTGGATCCGTTCCCCGCCGGCACCCCGAAGGCTGGGCCGAAGGTGCTCTGCCACGCCGACATCAAAGGGGAGCACCTCTATGTCAGTGAAGATGGCACCAGGCTGACCGCCATCGTCGACTGGGCGGATGTGGCAGTGAGTGACCCTGCCCTCGACCTCGCGGGATTCGCGATCTGGCTCGGCCCGACGTTCGTGCACGAGATCCTGGAGTTCTACACGGGCCCGAGCGACGAGGGGATCGAAGAGCGAGCCGTGTACCTGGCTCGCGCCAACCTCCTCACCTACATGGACGAACACCTCGCCCGCGAGGGAAAGGCCGGTGCCCCGGTGGTCGATGCGCAGCTCCGCGCGGTGTTCATCCCGCCGGAAGATCCCAAGCGCCGCCGCTGACGCCGATGCCCGGGCGCATCGACAGCCCGATACCCCGCGCAGCGGTCCGTCTCCTCACCGTCGACGCGCATGATCGAGTCTTGCTGTTCGGGTACCGGAACCCGACGAACGGGGAGGAGTTCTGGGCAACGCCCGGCGGTGGGACGGAGCCCGGCGAGTCGCTCGAAGACACGGCACGCCGTGAGTTCCTGGAAGAAACGGGCCACGCCGTGGTCGGAGACCTGGGGCCGGTGATCTGGCGACGAACGGTGCAGTTCGAGTGGGACGGTGGCTGGATCCGCCAGTCGGAGGTCTTCTTCTTCTATCGCGTGGAGGAACTCGAGGTTGATCCGGATCTGGAGGACGCGCGTCGGGCCGAAGGCATCATCGGGCACGGCTGGTTCACCCTGGACGAACTTGATGATCCCGTGGGGTTCATCCCAGCTCCTCGCCGCATCGCCCAACTCACCCGGGACATCCTCCGGGATGGCCCACCGGAGAGCCCGGTAGCCGCAGGGTTGTAGGCGTCACTGGTCACTATCGCTCAAGCTTGTCCTCCAAGTACCCGAAAACCGGTACATGAGGTCCGAAACAAGATTGCCCGGCACGTACCTTCCTCCACTGGATCCTGCGCCCAGAAGCAACACCCAGCCTCCGGGCGTCCCATCTCGGCTCAAACGAGCGCTCGCAGGGCGGGGCTCGCGGATCGTAGCCGCCATCCTCTCGTTGCTGCTGCTCGCCGGAACGGGCATCGTGATCCGAGCGGAGCAGATCAAGAGTCGGAACGAGATCATCACCCGCTTCGACCTCCGTGCGGATATCGGGGCGAGGTTCCTCGAAAGTTACGTCACTGAGTTGGCGACGCAAACCGCGTCCGTGGCTACCCAACGCCTGGC
>JAXDJY010000362.1:0-3145 GCA_034667445.1 Actinomycetota bacterium
CCCGCCTGGCTTGGGCACGCGCGCGAACTCGGCCGTCGCCTTGGCCACGTCGGGGAAGAACATGTACCCAAAGCGCACAGAGACGCCATCGAATGTGCCGTCGTTGAACGGAAGATCATCGGCACCGCACACTTGCGTCTCGACATTGGTGACCCCTTGGGCCCTGGCTCGTCGCGCGGCTACGTCCAACATCTCCGCCGCGAGGTCGGTCAGCACAACATGTCCCTTCGGCGACAGTCTCGCGATGCTCAAACCCGACTCACCCGTCCGGCGGCAATGTCGAGATGCTGCTGATCGTCGGCGTTGTCGAGACACTTGATCATCGCTGCGCGGACCGGGCTTAGCTGATCCATGATGACCGAGTCCCACTTCTCCCAGCCCGCAGAGAGCCCGGCCCATATCTCTCGCTGAACGTCTCGGACCTCCTCGGGGCTCGGCATCGGCCCTCCCTCTATCGACGCGTGTCCACCGAACACCAAGGCGCTCCGTGGCGGCAGTGCATAGTGCTCGAACTGGACCTCCTCTGCATCCGGTCGCAACTGCCTGATCTAGCGCCGCCGACTCGCGATCCGCTCGGAGACTGGATCCCCCACCCGGGAAGCGACCTGTCGCGGCCGGGCCGTACGAGGATTGGCGGCCGAGCAAAGGTGGCGCGACGCCCCAAACAGCACCACGGAGCGTCCCGCCATCGGCAGATCCCACACCTGACCCTCAGTGGTGGACCCTAATGACTAGCCGTCCCCATCACCCAGCCCCACGCTTGAACGCGAAAAAGCCCTTATAGGCTCGCAGCGGACACCTTCGAGGAGGACATGATGGTAGAAGCACCGAAAGCTCAGGCATCCCCGGCGGAAGTGGCCGAGAGGATCGCCGACAGCCACGCAAGGGCAGTTGTCTTCCCCAAGATGGACTTCGCCGAGAGCTCTCCGGTGGGGGAGGTCGCGCAGCGGATGGTCGATGGAACGTTCGACAAAGCGTTCGTTATCAGCGAGATCGAACGGTTCACAGGAGTAAAAGTGAGCATACCGGCCGAACCGGGCAAGATCCTGGCCGTCATCCCCGAGCACGGATACTGGGCCTCGGAGCTCACCCTGCCAGATCGGGTGTTTCGCGCCGCCGGCTACGACGTGGACTTCGTGACCCCCCGCGGCCAGCGACCCTTCGTGTACCCGGTGAGCCTGGACACGACCTTCAAGGACCAAGCCTGGGGTGCTGCACAGGTATCCATAGGCGAAGCGACGCTGGGCGAGCTGTACAACGATCGCACCACCGACGACGGGCAGCGTCTGAACTCGCCCCGCAACCTCGGCGAATGGCTGCCTCCGACGCCCCGGCCGCATGACGAAGAGGCGTCTCGCGAGCCCTTCCGTGAGGAGCTGGCTACGGGCCTGCGTGAGGCCACCGAATACGCCGCCGTGGTCATCGTAGGCGGAGCCGGCGCGTACATGGACCTCGGCGGGAACACATCGGTCCGCCCGCTGATCCAACTGATGATCGCGCTCGGGCGTCCTGTCGCGGCGGTCTGCTATGGGGTCTCCGTGCTCATCCAGGCCACTGATCCCGAGACCGACGTCCCCCTCGTCTGGGGCCGCTTGGTAACCGGTCATTCCGAGCAGGACGATTACACGGATTACACCGCCGACGTAGTGGCCGAAGGCCAGTACAGCCCCAACTACGGGTCCGCTGTTTTCACCCTGGAGCAGATGATCAAGCAGTACACCGGACCCGACGGCGGCTTCCTCTCGAAGAACGGGACTCCCTACATGGCTGTCGTCGATGGGCCGGTCATCAGCGCTCGGACCACGCCTGATGGGTACCCCGCCGCGCTCCTGACCCTGGCTCAGCTCCACGGGGGCGGTGAACTGCCGGCAAGGTACGTGATCGACGGCGACGGACGCGGCCATGAACCGACAGTCGAGGAGGTCAAGCGACCCCGCTTCTAGCCGTCGGGATCAGCCATAACCACCCAACTGACATCGATTGTCATTTTCCAGCATTCGGGACGCGACGGGTAGTTGCACCGTGACGCAGAGCCCGCCAGAGGCCCGAGGGGTGAGGGTGAGGGATCCGTCGTGTGCTTGGGTGATGCGTTTAACGATTGCCAGTCCGAGGCCGACACCGGTGTGATCGGTGTGTATGCGTTCGGCGCCGCGCTGAAACGGCTCGACAAGCATGGAAGCCAACGGTGTGGTGAGCTTCGCGCCGGTGTTCTCGACAGCAAGCACCACGGTTTTGGGGTGGACGCTGGTCGTGACCCACACGGTGCCCTGTTCAGGAAGATTGTGGACGATCGCGTTGTGCACGAGGTTCGTTGTCAACTGCAGCAGGAGCGCGCGTGAGCCGCTGGTGGGGGTCAGGTCGCCGGAGGCCTCGATGGTGACGCCATGTTTTTCTGCGAAAGGGAGGAGCGTTTCAATTGCTTCTTCGGCTATGAGAGACAGGTCGACGGGTTCTGGGGTGAAGGACTGCTGATCGGCGCGGCTGAGCAGGAGCAATGCTTCTGTGAGGTCGATCGCTCGGGTGTTGACGGCGTGGAGGCGTTCGATGAGTTCGCCGGTGTCGTGGTTCGGATCGTTGCGGGCCACGTCGAGAAGTGTCTGGGTGATCGCCAGCGGGGTGCGCAGCTCGTGGGAGGCGTTGGCTGCGAATCTCTGCTGTTCGGCGCTGTGTGCTTCGAGGCGCGCCATCATGGTGTCGAAGGCGTCGGCGAGCTCGCGGAACTCATCTTCGCGGCCGGGTAGCCGGATTCGGTGCGAGAGCGACCCGGTTGTGGCCGTGCGTGTGGCGTCTGTGATGCGAGTGAGGGGGGCGAGCATCCGGCCGGCAAGCAGCCATCCGCCCAGGAGACCGGCTACCAGCAGGAGCACCAACACTGCGGCTGCCTTCGGAGCGAAAACGTGCAGGAGGCTGGAGCGGATGGGAAAAACCCCATGAGTGTCGGTGCTGGCATTCAGGAGGAGCGCACGGTCGGGGACGTAGCGCAGGAGGAACACCCACACGGCACCGAGGAGCATGGCGCCTGCGAGCATGAGGAAGCCGGCGTAGCTGAGGGTGAGTTTGAGGCGAACACTCAAACCAGGGGGCCTATCCACGCTCTCTTCCCTCACGTCCGGTGCGGGGTGACGGGTCGATTCGGTACCCGACG
>JAXDJY010000363.1:0-2782 GCA_034667445.1 Actinomycetota bacterium
GCGCCAGCTGGTGAGTCACGGCCATGTCCTTCTGGATGACAAGCGGTTGAACGTCCCGAGCGCACGGGTGAAGCCCGGCCAGACGGTCACGCTGACCTCGAAGGCCCGCGACTTCATCGCGGTCCGCGAGGCGCTCGAGATCACACCTGACCCCCCCGTCTACCTCTACCGGAACAAGTCGGAGGTCTCTGGCACGCTCTCCCGCCTGCCCGAACGCGCCGAGGTCCCGCTCCCGGTCGAGGTCGAGGAACGCCTCATCGTCGAGTTCTACTCGTAAGCCGCGGCCTTTTTCCGGTCGAACCGAAACCACCCGCTGCAGCTATGCGTTGATGCCCATGGAGGGCCAAGATGCGGGCTGAGGTGGAGGAGGTTAGGCTCGAGAGAGGGGTGCTGGCGGAGCTCTACGTCCGCCACGCGCCTGAAGCGTTGCGGCTCGCATACCTCCTCACCGGTGACGCCGCGCTCGCCGAGGACCTGGTCCAGGACGCGTTCGTTCGGCTGGCGGGACGGTTGCTCCATCTCCGGGATCCCGGAGGCTTCCACGCCTATCTGCGCACGACGACGGTGAATCTCGCCCGATCCCATCATCGACGCCGTGCCGTCGAGCGGCGGTATGAAGAACGCCAACACGAGCCTCTACCTACCGGCGGACCGGACGTGGCCGAGCGGGAACGCATGCGCGAGGCGATGCTCGGCCTGCCGCTCCGGCAGCGAACGGCCGTCGCGCTTCGCTACTACGAAGATCTCTCCGAGGCCCAGACAGCGGAGATCATGCGCTGCCGTCCGACCGCGGTCCGATCGCTGGTTTCACGCGGCGTGGAACACCTTCGACGAACACTGGGAGATGACTGACATGGACACCCGAATGCGCGAGCGTCTGGCCGCCCTCGCCGAGGACGCACCCACGGTGCTGACCCCACCTCCAGGGCTCACGACCCGAGCGCGCCGCCGAGCCGTGTTCACCGCGACCGCGTTCGTGGTCGCCGTAGGGGTCATCGTTTCGGGCGGTGTCGTCGGGGCACGCGTGCTCACGCGCGGAGGCCGGGTCCCCGCGGCGCCGCATCCGGTCCGGCCCTTCGACGGAGTCCGCGGCTGGATCGTCGTCGGCGGCCGCCAGCTGATGGCTGTGAACCCGGCGAACCCCTCGGATCAGGTCCAGCTCACCACCCACGATGGCGTCATCGACTCGCCGCTCGGATGGTCGTCCGACGGGGCGATGCTGCTCTTCAAGCAGTGGGCGTTCTCAAACGCGGACACTGCGCCATCCGATCTCTATGTCCTCCACGCCGACGGGAGCGAGGTGCAGCTCACGCACGACGGCGCGATCACCGGGGCATCGTTCTCGCCCGACGGCTCGCAGGTGGTCTACGGGCTGACGACGGGGAACGGATCGTCGGGGTATGCCTCGGGCATCTACGTCGTTCCGTCGATGGGCGGCACGCCGGCTAGGCTCTCCCACCCCGGCGGCCCGGTAGGCGAACCTGTGTGGTCCCCGGACGGGTCACGGATCGCATACGTCGGGGGAACGGTAGGCGATCCGAGCATCGACACGGTGGCGGCCGACGGCAGCCATGGGCACACGCTCCTCTCGCTCGCAGATCCCGGATTCGTCGACATCGCGGGGATGGCATGGTCACCGGACGGCTCGACCCTGGTGTTCGGGGGCATGATGCCCGACATCCACACCAGTCAGCTCTACTCGATGAGCGCCGACGGCAGCTCGCCCCTGACGCAGCTCACGCACGAGGGCTCCTACAACGTCTGGCCCTCGTGGTCACCCGATGGCACGCGTATCGCCTACATCGCCGGGCAAAACCTGACGACGATGGACCCCGACGGTTCGCATCGCGATCGGCTCACCGAGGCCAGTCCGGAGGCGGGTTCCGCGTGGAGCCCGTTCGGAGCGTGACTACCCGTCGATCGGTTGCATCGCCGCCCGGACGAACCCCACCACTTCCTTCTCGCGGCGTCGCAACGACGCGCGGCTCTTCCCCGGCCCGACCATCGCGTTGAGCACGCTCGCTTCGGTGAGCGAGCCGACCACCGCCGTGTAGAGCGTGAAGAGCAGGAACGCGGGATCCTGCTTGCGGATCTCGCCGTCGTCCATGCCGATCTGGAGGAAGTCGACGGCGCGTTTGCGGAGCGGATCCAACACGTCGGAGAACCGGTCGAATGCCTGCGGCCCCAGCCGCGTGGCCTCACGGATGAACATCGGGAACTCGGGCCATCCCTCGGCCAGGCGAAACACCGCGTGGATCACCGCCTCGGCACGGTCCCAGTAGGTCTCCTTGCCCTCCAGCGCGGATGCGATGTCTGACGCGAGCCGTTCGGCTGCTGCGGTGAGGCACGCTTCCAACAGCGTATCCTTGGAGTTGAAGTAGTAGAGCAGCGTCTGCTTCCGCACGCCCACGGCGGTTGCGATCTGATCGAGTGACGCCCCCTGGTAGCCCTCTCGCCCGAACTGCCGGATGGCTTCCTCGACGATCGTTGAGCGCCGTTCCTCGCCGCCGGTGCGGGGCATCCGCGTTACTCCCAGGTCTTCGTTCGGCCGGGCTTGGGGATCGGGCGCATGCCTTCCCACGTCCTCAGCCACTCGGGACCCTGGGGGCCGCTCAGCGTCGGGGTCTCGCCTGCCTGGTCGCGTTTGAGGGCTTCCCACCACGTGGTCCGATCCTCGTCGAACAGCATCCCGACCGCGTGGGTCATCCGAAGGCTGAGCTGCTGGTGGGTCTCGCCTTCGATGGGATAGATCGGTTCGCCGTAGCGGATGGTGACCGGCGGG
>JAXDJY010000364.1:0-8345 GCA_034667445.1 Actinomycetota bacterium
GCCGCGGTCGGGGACCCCGAGCGCTACTACATCGAAACCATGCTGCACGACCGAGCTCGCCTCGATCTCGACTACGTACGGGCGCACTCGGTCGGTGGTGACATCGCGATCTTGCTCCGGCAGGTCGTGGCGATCCTGGGGGGAAGGTGATGGCGATGCGTGACGTGAGCACGGACGACATCCCGGTGGGGACGGGAACGTCGCTCCGCGTCGGTGAGTGGACCGACGCCACCGCATGGGACGCATTCGTTGACGCCGCCGACGACGGCACCATCGCGCATCGGTGGATCTGGCGCGATGTCGTCGCCAACGCGTATCGGCTGCGTCCCTCGATGGTCGCCGCGGTCTCCGAGGGCGAGATCCGCGGGGTGCTGCCGCTCGTGAGCTTACGCAGCCGGCTCTTCGGCCGCCACGTTGTCTCGATGCCGTTCCTGGATGTCGGCGGGTTGTGCACCAACGGCGACGATGAGGCGGGGGCCGCCTTGCTCGCCGCCGCGATGGAGCTGGCCGAAGGGCAAGGAGCGCACCTCGAGTTGCGGCACACCACGGATAGACTCCTCGGGCTCCCGAGGTCCCTGGAGAAGGTCACCATGCGGCTGCCGCTCGGGACCGATGAGGAGGCCCTGTTCGCGAGCCTGCCCTCGAACCGCCGTGGGCAGATCCGAAAGGGACGGCGCGCCGGCCTCGAGGCTACGTTCCACGGCCCGGAGGCGGTCGGCGACTTCTTCGACGTCCTCGCCGAGAACATGCGTGATCTCGGCTCCCCGACCCACGGGCGCCGTTACTTCGAGGCGTTGATCGCCGGCTTGGGAACCAGGGCCGAGATCGTGCTCGTTCGCGACGAAGAGACCGTCCTTGGGGCGGGCATCGTGCTCTACGATCGCGAGCTCGTGATGGTGCCCTGGTCCTCGTCGCTTCGGCACGCGTTCAAGCTCGCCCCGAACCAGGTTCTCTACTGGGAGGTCATGCGGCGTGGCATCGAGCGGGGAGCGAGCATCTTCGACTTCGGCCGGTCATCGATCGGCTCCGGCACCTACGTCGCCAAAGGCGAATGGGGCGCGAAGCCGGTTCAGCTCTACTGGGACTACTTCCCCGAAGGAGACGGCCCACCCGGTGAAGAGATCTCCAACAAGTCGTGGGCGGTCGACCTCTGGCGGCATCTCCCGCTCCCGGTCGCCGGCATCATCGGCCCGCGGATCCGCAAGGGGATCCCGAACTGAGTTCCTCATCTCGCGCGCGAGCGGTACCGGGGCGCCCGTCGCCCGGGAAACTCCATGCATCGCAGGGGATACGTATTGGCTGGTGGCTCGTCGTCACCGCTGCCGTGGCCGCCGTACTGTTCCTCACGCTTGGTCCCGATCTCATCCCGGGCCTTGGCGCGGGGCTCGTCGACCGGACCGCCCACGGGGCCGCGTACGCAGCGTTCACGTTGGCCGTCCTCCTTTCGCTGCAGCCGGTGCTTCGTCGCCGGCCCGGCACGGGGTTCGCATTCGGCATGGTCGGACTCGTCTGCGCGTTCGGGGGGGTCATGGAGGTGCTGCAGGGGATGTCGCACCGCGACGGTGACGTGTGGGATGCGGTCGCGAACTCCATCGGGGCGGTGTCCGTCTTCTTGTTCTGGCTGGGACTCCGCGCGTATTTCGAACGGCGGTTCCGGCGTTCCCGCGACCGGCTGGCGGTTCAGACGTCGGCTGCGGCGTTGACCGATCTCTCGAGTGTAACGAGCCCGGCGACTGGCCGGCCCACACCCACATAGGTGAACCCGGCCTCCTCCGCCCGAGCGCGGTCGAGGCCGTTCCGCCCGTCGAGCAAGAGCGGTACGCGCATGACGGACCGGAGCGCATCGAGGTCGATCGCGCGGAACTCCGGCCAGTCGGTGACCACGACGATCGCCTCCGCCCCTTGGGCTGCGGCCAGCGGACCATCCACGATCTCGACCGCGTCGGCGAGATGTCCAGGCAGTGACGTGACGGCTGGGTCGTAGGCGCGAACCCGCACGCCCTCGACGGCGAGCTCCGCGGCGATCTCCAGCGCGGGCGCGTGCCGGAGATCATCCGTGTTGGCCTTGAACGCCAGCCCGAGCAGTCCGACACGCCTGCCGACCAGGGTCCGCAGGTGCCGCTGCAGCTGACGTCGGACCCAGCTGCGCTGATCGACATTGATATCGTTCGCCGCTTGGAGCATCCGTGCCTGCACGCCTCGCGTTTGCGCCATCCCCTGCAGCGCCACGATGTCCTTCGGGAAACAGGACCCACCCCACCCGACGCCCGCGGCGAGGAAATGGGGCCCGATCCGGGGATCGAGCCCGATGGCGTGGGCCACGCGGGTCACGTCGGCGCCCATCTCCTCGGCGATCATCGCGATCTCGTTGATGAAGGAGATCCGAACCGCGAGGAAGGCGTTCGCTGCGTACTTCGTGAGCTCCGCGGTGGGCGGGTCGGTCACCACGACGGCCACCTCGTCCCCGGTCTTCGCAGACGGTGCGGCAAGGCCGGCCGGAAGCCAGGTAGGAAGACTCCTGGAGATGATCGGCTCATACGCTTCCCGGACCCTCGCGACCGCCTTCGGCGTCGTCGCACCGATCACGATCCGATCCGGGAACAGGAAGTCGCGTATCGCGGTCCCTTCCGCGAGGAATTCAGGATTCACCGCGACACAGGTATCGTCGTCCCCGCGCGTTTCGGCCACCAACGAGTGAAGGTAGCTCGCCGTGCCGACAGGTGCGGTGCTCCGGGAGACGATGGCGCATCCGGACGGCGCGTAGCTGGCCACCGATCGGGTCGCGTCGATCAATCCGCGCATGTCGACGCTGCCGTCGGGCAGGTTCGGGGTACCGACACAGATGAACACGACGTCCGCGCCGGCCGAGGCCTCTTCGGCATCCGTGTGGAAGGTGAGATCGCCTCGTGCGATGGTTCTGCGCAGGAATTCAGGAAGATAGGGCTCCACGAACGGCGTCTCGCCGCCGCGCAAGGCGTCGATACGCGCGGCGTCGACATCCAGGACGCGGAGGCGGTGCCCGATCGTCGCCAGGCTGACGGCGGAAACCAAGCCGACGTGACCGGCCCCTACCACCGTGATCCGCAGCGGTCTGGCTGCTGGTCGGTGCAGGCTGTTCGGTGACGAGGATGGGTGTTCCCGGGGAGCGGTCATCCTATGAATCTACGGACAGCGCGTCCGGGAAACATCGTTCGGATGCGGTACCAGGGCTACGCCGCCGAGCGTAGTGATATGCGGAGGACTCGATGCAGCTCGTCATCGCTTGTGCTTGCGCTCTGGGGGATCGGAGACGGCGTCCAAGATGCCGCTTGCGACGACCCGGATCTCTTCAAGCGTATACGTGCGCATGATGTCCTCAGTCGTGATCGTTACATCTGTCACCAATGCAACGACTACGTCTTCCTCGTCGGCAGCCGGTGTTCCATCTGCAGCTAATGGCTTGAATGTTAAGACCCATGCCGCTGTCGAACTCCCGGGGCGGTCGATGCGAACGTAGTCGGTAAGGCGATATGAAGTGTCCGCTGGCACGGGTGCCATTCTGGCCTGAGGCCCTCGAGATGCGTATACGTTCGTTGGCGGATTTCTGCGGTGGATCCCGCGGCCGACGCGTTCCCAACCGCGTGGGGCCGGGTCACCGACGCGAGAAGCGTTGGCGACCCGGCCCGCCGGGAACTGCTACCCCAGGCTGATCGACGCGTCGTCTGCGAAGAAACACGTCCCCTTGGGCGCCTTCGGTACCTTCGCGGAGAAACTGATCGTCGAGCTACCAGGTGAGGCGGCGCTGTAGGTGACGGTCACCTTCTGCCAGGCGGTGGTCAATGTCACCTTGGTCGAGTTGCCCCCGAGTTTCACCCCGTGGTGCACCTCGGCGAGCGCGAGCGTCAGTGGACGACCCGCTGTGACAGCCTTTACCCACAGTGATGCGGTGTAGGTCCCCGCGGCCGAGTGCGTGACCCAGTTCGGCTGATCGTTGAGGAGGCACGCCGTCTTCGTCGTCGTGGGGTTCGCGAGCTTGGCTTTCCACGAGCCCAGGTGACCCGCCTTGACCCGCGATAGCGTGATCGAGGCCCCTCCCGGTGCCCACCCCGAGGTGTCCGTCTCGAAGCCCGGGTTCGTCACGAACTCGGTCGTGCCCCCGCCGACGGTCACCGGTGCGGTCGCCTGGGAGGAGAGCGCGGCCGTGTCTGTAACCGTCACCGTGACGGTGAAAGGCCCTGTGCTGGAATAGGTGTGGGGTGCAGTGGCACCGGCCTGCGGACCGATGACCGTCCCGTCGCCGAAGTCGAACGTGTACGTCGCGATGGGCGTCGAGTCCGTGTCGGTTGACGCGGACGCATCCGCGGTAACCGGGAGTGGTGCCGCTCCGCTGTTCGGCGTAACGGTCAGGTGCGCGACCGGTGGCGCGTCGACGCCCCCGGGCTGGTATTCGAACGCTCCTCGGTCATCGTAGGCCCGCGAGCCGACACCGGTGTTCGACACCGACGGGTCGTCGATCCTGGCCTGATCCTCGCGGTCGGTTGTCGGTTGGGATGGTGCCGCCGAGTCCGCCGAGTCGATCGCCGGCGATCCCGCCAACAGGTGGAAGTCGCTCGTTCCGACGCTCACGAACTTCGGATCGGCCTGGAGACCGCGTGCCTCTTGTCCTGTGGCCGTGTTGAACGCCGACCTGGTGTTGTAGCGAACGCCGTTCCAGAAGAACGCGGAACCCGCGCCCGATTGGTAGACCAGATCGTCATCGAGAACCGTGCCGGGCGACGAAGAGGCGTCGACCCAGACGTTCCCGCGCTTGGTCACACCGTTGTCCATCAGGACGTTGTTCGCGACGGTCGCGCCGCTTGAGCCGGTTTCCAGCGTGATCCCCGAGGTGAAGTTCCCGTAGGCGGTGTTGGAGACGACGACGGCGTTCGGTGCGGTCAAGACGTCGATGCCGTGGTCGCCGTTCCCGTATGAGAGGTTGTCGATGACGACGTCACCGGTCGCCCCGTTGTAGAGCTGGATACCGCTGTCCTCGTTGCTGTAGGTCGTGTTCCGATCGATCGTGTTGCCGTTGGCCCGGATGTCGATGCCCGGCGCCGCCGACTGGTATCCGCGGGCGTTCGAGAAGGAGACGTTGCCCGTCACGCGAACCGCGGTCGTACTCTTCGTGAGGGCAACGCCGGCATCGCTGTTGTGATCCGTGATGTTGTTCGAGATCGTTGAGTTGGTCGTGTCCCTCACCAAGATCGCGTAGCGCGTGTTGCCGGCGGTCTTCTTCCCGGATCCCGACACGTGGTTGTTGGACACCGTGACGTGGTTACACCCCGAGGCCAGCACGCCGTAGCCGATAGAGTCGGCAATGATGAACCCGTCGAGGGTCACCCAGTTGACATTGTTGAGGGCGAACCCGTTCCCCGGTGACGTCACCGTGACGTTCGCGCCTCCCGCAGCTTGGATCACGATCGGCGCCGTCGAGGTACCGGAGACATTGACCGATACCTTCTCCGAGTAGATCCCGCTCTCCACTAGGACCGTCGTGCCCGGGTTCGCCTTGTTCACCGCGGCCTGGATCGTGCAGTAGGGAGCAGATGCCGTCCCGTTGCCTGAGTCGGAACAGTGGGAGTTCTTCTTGTCGACGTGCAGAACGTTCGCGGCCAGAGCGCTCTGGGGTACGAGCAACGCCCCGAGCGACAGTGGCAGTAGCAGCAATGATGCCGCGACGAACCGGCCGGAGACGGCCCTTCGCCCGCGTTGTGTTCGATACATCCGTGTGCCTCCTCGGTTGAGATTCAGGGAGTCGACCACGGACGCACTACGCCAGGACACGCCTCGATGTCGTATTTCAACTACGGCGGTTGAACGAGGTGCGCTAAGGCGGACCGGCGGGGGCGGCCCCGATGTCCGGACCGCTCGGCCGGAAGTGTCGTAGGCAAGCTACGTCATCCGTAGGTTCCTCCTACGCAGGAATGTAGATGGAATAGCTGCCAGCGTGATCGTTCGTTATCTGATGCTTCGCTCGGTGGCCGTCTTGGCGATGGCGCTCCTCCTCGTGGTCGGCCTGGCACAGGCCGCGGCCGCGGCTCCAACGACCTATTACGTCAACAACACGTCGGCTGCGTGCAACAACTCCGGTCCGGCCACGCAAGCTGTCCCGCTGTGCACCATCGGCGCGGGAGCCTCCAAGGCGCACGCCGGCGACACCGTCCAGGTGCTGGCCGGCACCTACAACGAGCGCGTAGCTGTCGGGGCCTCCGGCACGTCGTCGCTCCCGCTCGTGTTCGACGCAAGCTCACCCTCCGTCCAGGTCACCGGTGGCACGAACGGTTTCTCGATGTCGGGACGGAGCTACATCACCATCAGCGACTTCACCATCAGTGGCACCTCGGGACCCGGCATCGACATCAGTTCGTCGAACCACATCACGATCCAGGGGCTCACCGTCACCACCAGCGGACACCCGAGCAGCGGCTCCATCGCATCCGGGATATCGCTCAAGGGCACGACGGCGTCATCCGTGCTCGGAAACACCACGGCCAACAACACCGACGGCGGCATTTATCTCAATTCCAGCTCGTCGGGGAACCTCATCCAGGGAAACGTCTCCTACGGGAACGCGCGCCAGTACACGCGCGCGGCCCCGGGCCTCGATATCCGTGGCTCAGGCAACACGGTGGCGAAGAACCTCGTGTATCAGAACGAGGATTCGGGGATGCAGTTCTACAACGGCGCCAACAACAACGTCGCCATCGATAACGTGGCCTGGGGCAACGGTGATCACGGCATCGACAACCTCAGCTCGACCGGGACCACCATCGTTTCGAACACGGTCTACCTCAACACCACCGCCGGCATCAACGTCGAAGGAACGTCCACCGGTGCCACGATCCGCAACAACATCTCGATGGACAACGCCCTGTCGAACTCGTTCGGCCAGAAGGGGAACATCCGGGTCGACGCGAACTCGACTTCCGGGAGCTCGATGGACCGAGACCTCGTCTTCCTGTCGCAGTCCGGCACGATGTTCAAATGGGGGAGTTCCAGCTACTCGTCGATCTCAGCGCTTCGCTCCGCCACGGGACAGGAAACGAGCGGTATCCAAGCCGATCCGAAGTTCAAGTCCGCGTCGGGTCACGACTTCCACCTGCTCGCCGGGTCGCCCGCGATCGACTCTGCGGACTCCGGTGCACCCTCCCAGCCGAGCACCGACTTCTCGGGAGTCGCGCGGGTCGATGACCCCGCAACCTCGAACACCGGGACCGGGCCCCGCGCATTCGACGACCGGGGTGCCTACGAATTCCAGCCCTCGCCAGACTCCCCACCCATCGCGGCCTTGACCGTCACGCCAAACTCCGGGATCGCGCCGCTCAACGTGACGGCGGACGCCTCCGCGTCGACCGACACCGACAGCACCCCGATCTCCACCTACACCTTCAGCTGGGGCGATGGAACCGCCGCGACCGGACCGCAAGCCGGTGCGACCGCTCCCCACACCTTCACCACGGCGGGGACCTACACGGTGACGGTGACCGTCAAAGACACCGCGGGTCTCTCCTCCACCGCGACCAAGTCGGTGACGGTCTCACCCGACGCGCCGCCGTCCGCCGCGCTCTCCGTCACGCCGAACTCCGGAACCGCACCGCTCAACGTGACGGCGGACGCCTCCGCGTCGACCGACACCGACAGCACCCCGATCTCGACCTACACCTTCAGCTGGGGCGACGGGACCGCCGCGACCGGCCCGCAGGCGGGAGCAACGGCGCCGCACACGTACAGCGCCGCAGGGACGTTCACCGTCACGGTGACCGTGAAAGACACGGCGGGTCTCTCCTCCACAGCGACCAAGTCCGTGACGGTCTCGCCGGACGCTCCGCCGAATGCCTCGCTCACGGTCACGCCCAACGCCGGGATCCCACCGCTCGATGTGACCGCGGACGCCTCGGCCTCGACCGATACCGATGGGACGCCGATCGCGACCTATGCCTTCGATTGGGGTGACGGAACAGCGGCGACCGGACCGCAGACCGGCGCGACTGCACCGCACACGTTCACGGCCGTCGGGACGTACACGGTGACCGTCACGGTCAAGGACACCGCCGGCCTCTCTTCGACGGCGACCAAGACGGTGGCCGTCTCACCTGACGCCGCTCCGAACGCTACGCTCTCGGTCACACCGAACTCGGGTGTTGCTCCGCTCAACGTCACCGCCGATGCGTCGGCATCCACCGACACCGACGCCACGCCCATATCTACTTATACGTTCGACTGGGGCGATGGCACGCTCGCGACCGGTCCGCAGGCCGGCGCCACGGCACCGCACACCTACCTCGCGATCGGGACGTACACCGTGACGGTCACGGTCAAGGACACGG
>JAXDJY010000365.1:0-6242 GCA_034667445.1 Actinomycetota bacterium
TTCGTCGGAGCGAAGGATCTGGATGAGGCGCTCGGCATGATCGCCCGCGTCGTGGCCTTCGACCAGGAACCCCCCGACTCCGTCCTGCACCACATACCGGAGCCCTCCGACGTTCGCGGCGATCACCGGCGTGCCGCAGGCTTGTGCCTCAAGTGCCACCAGGCCGAAGGATTCGGAGCGGGATGGGACCAGGACCACGTCGGCTGCCGAGTAGAAATCGGCCAGCCTCGGCTGAGTCTGCGGCGGATAGAGCATGACCCGGTCGGTCACACCCAGGGCGGAGGCAAGCTCCATCAGCCGCGCCACCTCGGCACCGTGATCAACGCCGCTCGGGCCGCCGACGATGGCGAGCTGGAGGTGCCGCGTGGCCTGGGGATCTCGCGCGATGGCTTCGGCCAGCGTGCGGACGGCGACATCGGGGCCTTTGTGCGCCTGCAGGCGCCCGACATAGAGCGCAAGACGGAGCCCTGCCAAGTGGAGCTCCTCCCTGGCGGCTTCGCGGCCCCGTGGGGAGAACACCTGGTGATCGACGCCGGGCGGGACCAGCCGGATGTGCGCAGGGTCGGCGCCGTAGAGGCCGACCAGTTGGGCGGCCTCGGTCGGCGTGGGTGCGAGGATGCGGTCGGAGGCCGCGATGACGCGTTCCTCTCCCGCCAGGCGCGCCGCCGATTCGGGACGTTCACCTCGGGCGAGCGAATAGTTCTTGACCTTCCCGAGCGTATGGAACGATGCGACGAGCGGCGCGTTCCATTCCTCTTTCGCGGAGCGTCCGACCCACCCCGAGAGCCAGTAGTGGCTGTGCACGATGTCGTAGCCCAGGCCGTCCTCGCGCGCCAGCCGGAGCACGCCGCCCAGGAACTCGGGGAGGTACCGGGGCAGTTCACGCTTCGGCACGGGAAGCGCCGGCCCGGCCTTCACGTTGATGACTCGGGTGCCCGAACCCAGCTCGACCACGGGAGGCACATCGGCGTTCCGGCGCCGGGTGAACAGATCCAACGCATCCCCACGAGCGGCCAACCGTTCGGCCACTTCGCGGATGTAGACGTTCATCCCTCCGGAATCGCCGGTACCGGCTTGATCCATCGGTGAGGTATGTACGGACAGCACTGCAACGCGGGCCACAACAACAGCGTAAACGAGGTTCCCGCGAACGCTAGCGGGGACGCCGGAGCGAGAGATCGCTCACGATCTCCCCGACGGGGCGCCCCCCGCCCAGCACGACAGGCCTGGCATGCTCCCGCAGTTCCGTCGCGTCCCGGCGGGTGAGGCCGCCGACGGCTTTGAGTGCCTGGAGGAGCGCCGGACCAACGGCGCGCTCGCCGCCGTCTTCGGCGCGAACCGCGATGCCCAGACCGAGCGCAGGGATTGCGGCACAGGTGAGGGCCTCTGCGCCCTCCTTAACCAGGACCTCACCCGTCACGGCCATCACGTCCGTATCCAACCTGCCGCGGCCGCCGACCAGGTACGGCTCGGCCAGCATCGCTCCAACCGCCAGCTCGGCCGTCTCGGCCAGGGTCCCGAGACGTTCCGGCTCGCCGAGCCTGGCGTAGAGCGTGGCCCAGTCCCTGACGGAGGCCGCGAAGATCGGCGCGCCGCACCCGTCCACCCCCACCGTCGCGTCGTCGCGATCGATCGCCGCCAGGCTCGCCCGGCGGATCCTCCGCTGCAGCGGATGCGACCGTGACAGATACGTGGCGCGCTCGTAGCCGGCGCAGACACAGGCCAGGAGCATCCCGGCGTGCTTGCCGGAACAGTCGTGGAGTTCGCGTCGCCGCCGTCCGGCGTTCGCCATCGTGTCGGGGTCAAGCGGCCAGGCCGGCGGACAGCGGAGCGAGGACGTCGTGAGTCCGGCTCGTTGCAGAACCGACCGCACCGCGCGCAGGTGCACCGGTTCGGCGTTATGCGAGGAGCACATGACGGCGACCTCCCGATCCGTCAGGTCTTCGTCGATGACCTGCAGCGCCACCGCGGTCTGTACCGGCTTGAGACACGACCGCGCGAACACCTCGCGATCTGGATCGCCCGCAACCGCGATGAGGCGGCCGTCGGCGTCGCATACCGCGACATGACCGACATGGGTGGACTCCTCTAAGCCGGAGCGCATGACACGCGCGAGAACTGCCGATCGGCTCACCGGGCGAAGGCTACCGCGGAAGGGGCGATGACGCGCAGGTCAGACGGAGCGCAAGCCCGCAAGCACCGGCACCGCGTCGTTCGTGTCCACGACGATCGCCTCGCTGTTCACGAGCTCCATGAAGGCATCGACCGCCGCCGGGTCGAACTGCGTCCCCGAACCCTCGCGGATCTCAGCGATCGCGACCTCGATGGGCAACGCCGCGCGATATGGCCGGTCACTGGTCATGGCGTCGAACGAATCGGCGACGGCGAAGATGCGAGCTGCGAGCGGGATCTCCTCGCCCGCCAGCCCCTTCGGATATCCGGATCCGTCGAACCATTCGTGATGCGAACGAACGATGTCGACGGCCTCACCGAGGAAGCGGATGGGCTCCACGATCTGCGCGCCGATATTGGGGTGGGAGCGCATCACATCCCACTCGCCTTGATCGAGTGGCCCGGGCTTGCGCAGCACCTGTTCGGGCACGCCGACCTTGCCGATATCGTGGAGGAAGAACCCATAGGCGACCTGGGGCCTCGCGGCAAGCTCGGGGTTCACGAGCCGCGCGATGGCCATCCCGTAACGCTGGGTCCGGTCCAGATGCCCTCGGGTACAAGAATCCTTGGCCTCAACGACCTGTGCGAAGGCCTTCATCGTCTGGACGTACAACTCCTCGATCCCGGCGATCGCGGCTTCGAGCTCGCGACTCCGCTGGCGTTCGGCGCTGTACAGCTCACCGACCTCGCGTGCGAATACCACGAGTTGCGCGTGCAACTGCGGGATCTCCTGCCCGTCTGACGGCATTTCGGGGGAAGCAGTCAAACCTGACCCTCCTAGGGACCCGTTGACGAACCGTGACCCTCACATCTACGCGGCGTAGACACATGAGAACTATGGCGTATCCAGCGGGGGAAGCCATCCTGCGGATGCCCCGTTCTCATATAGGCCGATGGACGCACCGAGGTCCCTAGGGTGGGTGAGGCCGAAATCCCCCGCTGAGGGCATGGACCACAGACCAACGCATGATGCCTTCTGGAGATGCGCAGGTCAGCGAAGTGCGAGGGACGGGTCTTCGCGATACCGGCGTTTCAGTTCGTCTTGGAGGTTGTCCAGGATGCGCAACACCTCGCGACGGGTGTCGGAGACGGTGCGCTCTTCCTTGGCCAAGAGATCGACGGCCTGCGCGAGCTGTTCGTCGTCGAGCGAGGAGGGGTCGCTGATGCCTGTATCGGCAACGAGGCGCTCGACGCGCCGGCGCGCGAGGAGCAACTCCTCCTCGGGTACGCCGACCCGCACCGCCTCTCCGCGTGAGGCCGCCTGAGGCTCGTCGCCCGCCAGGATCCCCGCGAGCCGTTCGACCAGGGGTGAGGAGGCGCCGTCATCCCCGCGAGACCCGAGCTCTGCCTTGAGGATCTCCGCCCGTCCTTGCACCAGCCGGCGCAGGAGGCTCAGGTACTCGCGTTCTGCGAGGCATTCGTCACGGCGGGCGCGGAGGTCCTCGAGCGAGAGTCCGTCCAGCCCCTCGAGGAACGCCGGATCCTGCACCCGGTCGATCCGGCGATTGCCTCCGTTCTCAGCCATGTGGGGATTCTACGCGCAAGGGCCTGGCCACCGGCGGCTCGCTATTTCTTCATGGCGGCGATGAGGATATCGGCGACCTCCGGCCGGGAGAATTCGACCGGCGGGCGTTCGCCGTTCGCGAGCATCTCCCGGACCTTGGTCCCCGAGAGCGACACGCGGGTCTCCTCGCCGTGGGGGCAGGTCTTCGGTGATGCCATGCCCTCGCAGGCCTTGCACCAGAACGAGTGCTCGAAGTTCAGCGTCGTGATGCCCAGCTCACCCGGCTCGAACTGCTCGAAGATCTTCTGGGCGTCGTAGGTGCCGTAGTAGGTCCCCACCCCCGCGTGGTCACGCCCCACGATGAAGTGCGTGCATCCGTAGTTCTTGCGGCAGATGGCGTGCCAGATGGCCTCGCGAGGTCCCGCGTAGCGCATCGCCGCGGGGAAGACACTCACCATCGCGCGGTCCCTCGGGTAATAGCCGTCGAAGAGCGCCTCGTAACACCGCATCCGAACGTCCGGCGGTACGTCGTCGGCCTTCGTCGCGCCCACCAGCGGGTGGACCAACAGACCGTCGGTGATCTCCAGCGCGCACTTCTGGATGTACTCGTGCGCGCGGTGGATCGGGTTGCGGGTCTGGAAGCCCACGACGGTCCGCCATCCGCGCTTCGCGAACTCGGCGCGTGTCTGGGCCGGCGTGAGCCGGAAGCTCTGGAAATCGTCGTGCGCCGGCAGCGAGATCACTTCCAGGGTCCCGGCGACGCAGATGTCGCCGGCGGCGTACACCGCGGCAACGCCGGGGTGCTCGCCATCGTCCGTGCCGTAGACGCTCGTGGCCTCTTTCTTCTTGTCACGGGTGAACGTCCCGCTCACGCGGAGCACCGCGATCGGCTCGGCGCCCTCGGACGGGACCAGTGCGATCGCGCCCGCACCACCGATACGGTGGGAGTCGTCTTCGCTCAGGCTGAGGACCACGGGGATCGCCCACGGCAAGCCGTTCGTCAGGTGCATGGAATCGAGGACCGCGTGGTAGTCGGCCTCGCCCTGAAACCCGGTGAGCGGGCTGAGCGCGCCGACGGCGAGCATCTCGAGGTCGGAGAGCTCGCGCTCACCGACGACCAGCGTGGGGAGATTGGCGGCCTCGGTCTTGAGCGCGGTGGCGGCGTCGCCTTCAACCACGAGGTTGATCAACGTACCGCCGTGCGGGGCGATCTGGGTGGGGTCCGTCATGGATGTACACACCTTTCGATACGGGTCGGGGGTCGCAAGGATACGAAACCCGCGAGGTCGGGGGCCGTACCCGAATCTCCGGTGTTCGACCTATACTCGCCGAACCCCGACCCAGGCGGTCAATATGAACACGCTCCTTCCCGCAGACGAGCTCATCGCGCTCAACATCGCATTCGAACAGGCCGACCCCGGCGAGATCCTCCGCTGGGCGCTCGAGACCGCCGGCATCGAACGGATCGCCATCGCCTCGGCCTTCCAATCCGAAGGCACCGTGGTCATGCACATGGCCACGAAGATCCGGCCCGATGTGCCGATCCTGTTCCTGGAGACCGGCTACCAGTTCGCCGAGACGCTCGCTTTCAAGGAGCAGCTGACCGAGCGGCTGGCGCTGAACGTCGTGGACCTGGTCGGCACCTACAACGTCGAAGGTCAGGCGAAAGCGCTCGGTCCCCGGCTGTTCGAACGGGACCCCGAACGGTGTTGCGATCTCAACAAGGTGCAGCCGATGCTCGCGGCCCTGCGGAACTTCGACGCGTGGGTGACAGCCCTCCGGCGCGATTCCTCACCCACTCGGGCGAACGCCCCATTCGTGGATCAGTACGAGATCGATCCGGGTAGGTGGATGATCAAGGTGAACCCGATGGCGAACTGGACCCACCAGCAGGTTTGGCGATACCTGCGCGAGCAGAACCTGCCGCACAACCCGCTGTACGACCTGGGGTACTCATCCATCGGTTGCGCGCCGTGCACACGGATGCGGTTCGAGGGCGAGCCCGAGCGCGCGGGCCGCTGGGCCGGCAAGCCCAAGTGGGAATGCGGGATCCACACCGACGAGGCGGCGAAGACGACCGGTTAGTCGCTCAGACGCCGTTCACGCGACGACCCAGAGGGCCTCGCGGGCGAGTTCGATCTCCAACTCGCGATGGTCCCCCAGCGAGTCGCCGTCCACCTGCACGGGGAACGGCGACTCCGACCTGATAGATACGTGCGAAGCGTCGTGCGAGTAGGACATGTCGCGACCTTTCACGTGCCGCGCCGACCCGAACACCTGCAGGGCGATCCTCGGCACACTCCGCCGCTTCAACTTGTGCAAAGAGAGCACGTCGAGCCCGGTACCCAGCGAGGCCTCTGGCGTGATCCTGATCCCGCGGTCCTTGAAGTAGGTGTAGGGGTCGGTTCGTCCGACCATCACGGAGATCGAGCGCTCGGGCTCGCCGCCGTCGACGGTGACCTCCATGTTCGCGGCTTTGCCCGCGTACCCTGCCAACACCTCCCAGGCGACTGATCGGAGCGCGACGCGGGTGTAACTCGACTTCGTCTCGGGGAACTTCCTGTCC
>JAXDJY010000366.1:0-3260 GCA_034667445.1 Actinomycetota bacterium
CTTCCCGAAGGCAGCCCTGAGCGGCAACGGGACCGGAACTCTGTCCGGCGAACTCTCGATGGAGCTGACCAGGATCTAGCGATCGAGCAGGGGCAGCATCTCGCCGAGTGTTCGGATCGAGGCTTCCGTGATGGGGTTCAGCACCAGGATCAGCTCGTCCGCTCCCGCATCGGCGAACCCGTGGAGGGTTTCGGCGATCCCATCCGCGGGACCCTCGATGGCAGGGATGTCGTTGGGCCGTTCGGTCGCGGCGGGGTCGAGCCGGATCAACACGCACGCGCTCCGGCGCAAGCTCGCGGGATCGCGCCCGGACCGCTCGCAGGCCGCGGAGATACGGTCGTTCAGCGTCCGGAACCCCGCGATGGTGTTCCCGTACCCGTCGAACCACGTGTTCCACGCGTCTGCATGGGGCAGCGCTGCCGCCAACATGCGGTCACTGTTGCTCCCGATCATGATCGGAACACGGCGCGCCGGCGCCGGGAGCAGCACGGCGTCCGTCACCTGGCCGAACCTGCCCTCGGCTGTTACGTGCTCGCTGGCCAGGAGGCGCCTGACGACGTCGAAGGCCTCTGCGAACCTGGTGACTCGCAGATCGTACGGCGCTCCCAGAGCGTCGAACTCGGTTCGGTTCCACCCCGCACCGATCCCGAATCGCAGGCGGCCGCCGCTGATCTCATCGACGGTGGCAGCGAGCTTCGCCAGAACTACCGGCCTGTGGAACCCCGCGCATGCGACGAGTGGCCCGAGTTCCACGCGCTCCGTCGCCTGGGCCAGCGCGGCGAGCGTCGTCCAGGATTCCCACGGCCCGCGTTCGTGCCCGGCGTTGTCGCGGTAGAGGTAATGATCGCCGACCCACACGGAATCGAACCCGACGGCCTCTGCTGCCAGCGCCATCGCGACGTACTCGGGCCAACGGACCTCGCGTTCGACCTCGGGGAGCTGGACACCGACTTGGAGGATGCGGCCTTCAGACATCGCGACAGGCTAGCCGATGCCTGCCGCAGGATCATCGCGCGCGACGAGACGGGCCAAGAGCGGGATCGGGAGCGTGATCGCCAGCACGAAGAACACCTTCGCCCATCCCGTGTGGAACCCCGCGGCTGCGCCGACCACCACGCCCGCGGCGACGCTCGGCACGCCGAGGTAGCGCCACGTCTTCCAGGATGGCCGCCTCCAGGTCGCGGCCGTGACCAAGGCGGTGGTGACGGCCGTCGTGGCGGTCACCACCAGGACGCCCGTCAGGTGCAGGACACCGTGCCAGCTCACGCTCTGACCCCGCGCGTCGGTGGGGAACGCCAGACATAGCTCGCCCAGGGCGATGGCCGTGAACGCGACGGCACTGGGCCTGGAGCCGACTGCCGGACGGAGCGCCCACCATGCGAACATCGGATAGCAGGCTGCCAGCACCAGGAACGCGGCGATCTGCGGGGTTCCGGGCCAGCCGCCGATCGCCATGCTGCTCGGCCAACTCGCCCAACCCTGGACGCGGATGACGTCCGAACGCAGCACCGTCATCGAGAACGCGATGAGCAGGAACAGACACGGTCCGAGAGCTCCTGCGGTGGCGCCGATCCTGAACCTCGCGGACGGGCGTTCCCTCACGCGTGGCGTTCTTTGAAGAGCTGCCCGCACGCCGTGCACTTCATGTTCGCGCGTCCGCCTGACCCGCTGAATGTGAACGGCTGCGTCTTCGTCGAGCCGCAATTCGGACACGCCGGGCGCGGCCGGGTGTCGGGCGCGATCTCCCGCGTGACCCACACCTTTTCCACGGCGACTCGCGCACCGGCCGCTTCGAGAGTCGCCGCCGCGTCCGCGGCCCGCTCGGTGGTGGTCTTCGCATAGATCACGACGGGCAGGCCATCCAGAGCCGGGGCACCTGGGATCGAGGAGAGGGCCGCAGCCACGTCGTCTTCCCGGCCGGGATCAACCGACACGATCGTCACCGACCCACCCAGAACCTCGTTGGGACGGCGTTCGTGTTCGGGCACAGGCGTCCTTTCCGCTCGCGTAACCTCCAGCCTACGACCCGACGCTGTCGACCGCAGCCAGGAGTCGTTGCACCGGACCCCGGATACCGAGCTCATCGGCCAGCGTCTTCAAGGCTCCGTCGTCGCGGTCGCCGCCCCAGAGATCAAGTGGCGCGTCGATGTTGACCGGCACCAGTCGTTCCATGTCGTGGAGATAATCGGTCGCGGCAAGGAGCTTGGTCCGCAGGGCCGGCTTCACCAGGGGGCCGTCGGCGGGCACCCCGGCCGCCGCCTCCAACATCTCGTCCAGCGACTCATAGGCGAGTACGAGTGCGAGCGCCGTCTTCTCGCCCACGCCGCTCACCCCGGGCAGTTCGTCGCTCGGATCGCCCCGCAGGATGGCGAACTCCCCGTATCGCGATGCCGGCACGCCGTATTTCGCCAACACACCGGCCTCGTCGAACTCGTACAGGTCCGAGACACCACGCACCGTGAACAGCAACTTCACCACGGGGTCATGCACCAACTGGATGAGGTCCCGATCGCCGCTCACGATCTCGAATCGGTCGTCGGGGAGGGGGTCGGCGCAGAACGCCCCGATGGCGTCCTCCGCTTCCCAGCCGCGCGTCTGGATCTGGGTCATGCCCGTGAGATCGAGCACGGTTCGCAGTACCTCGAACTGCGCGGGCAGTCCCTCGGGATCAACCGCCCGCGTCGCCTTGTATCCGGGGTAGATATCGGTCCGCGCGACCGGGCGCCATTCGTGGTCGTAGGCGTGCACCACCTCTGCCGGCTTCCGTTGCGCGACAAGGCGAGCGACCATGTCGAGGTAGCCGTGCACCGCGCCGATCGGCTCGCCCTTCGGTGAGGAGATGGTGTCGCCGAGCGCGAAGAACGCCCGGTACATCAGGCTCGATACGTCGAGGATGACTTTGAGTACCATGCTCAAGTCCAACCCAGCACGCGTTGCGCTTGCTCGACCCACCTGCGCATCTCCGGTCCCCGCGCCTCTTCTGGAGTCTTCACCTTGACGTACCGGCTCCGGTCGGTCGTCCCGAGCGGCGGGGGATCGACGAAGTCCGCACCACCGAGGAACACGACGTTGACGGAGACGTCGTAGGGGACCACCTCGATGATCCAGCCGAGATCCGGCAACCCGTAGTACGCCCGCTTCCATTTGATCGCGTAACGGAGCCCCGGGTTCGCGGCGCGGATCGAGGCATCCAACGCCTGCACGATCGGCTGGAGATCCGGCATCACCCCGCGACGCATCCACTCCTCGACCTCGGCGTG
>JAXDJY010000367.1:0-2834 GCA_034667445.1 Actinomycetota bacterium
CTCTCTCGTCGAAGCGTGCGACCGTCCGCGCTTGGGCGATGGACCCGACCAGAACCGGCAGGGTGAGTGTTTGTGGCCGGCGCTTGGCCTCGAACAATCTGGCGGTAGCCGACGGCTCATCGGGCCGGGCCGCCAAACCGTACACCGTGTCCGTCGGGAAGATCACGAGTTCACCGCGCGCAAGCGCCTC
The DNA here is from genome assembly GCA_034667445.1 of Actinomycetota bacterium. GTDB lineage: Bacteria > Actinomycetota > UBA4738 > UBA4738 > HRBIN12 > JANXVR01. The sequence goes on from JAXDJY010000367.1 coordinate 191, forward strand.
CACCGCGTCCTCGAGGGGACCGGTCACGGCTTCCTCCCCGAGACCGCGCGGTCGCGCCCCGCCAGATCGCGATGGACCCGCACGTCGGCCAGCCCGATCTCCCCCGCGATCGCCGCGACCTCGGCACCTTGGGACTCGCCGATCTCCGTTACGGATGTTCCACCGCTGCGGAGCCACGCGGGGGCGGGACCCATCCACTCGCGGATAGCGGCGACCCCGCCGAGCAATGCCGCGTGCGGGTCGGCTCGAACATCGGCAGGGAGGTGCGGGAGATCGTCTGCCTCAACGTAGGGCGGGTTGGCGATGACCAGATCGAGGGCCCCGCGCAACTCCGGCGGAACCGCGGTCCAGAGATCGCCTTGGTGCACGGTGATGGCCACGCCAAGTCGAGCGGCGTTCTCCACGGCGAGTGTCACCGCCGACCGCGAGCTATCGACGGCGAACACCTGCGCGCCGTGATGTTCGTCGGCGATCGCGAGCGCGATCGCCCCGCTGCCCGTTCCAAGATCGAGCACGAGCGGCGACGGCGTCCCGTGGATCGCGTCCAGCCCGACCTGGACGACCGTCTCCGTTTCGGGACGCGGGATGAATACATCCGAACGCACCCCGAGGACGAGCCGCCTGAACCCCTGGTCGCCGGTGATGTGTTGGAGCGGCGTCCCCACGCATCGACGGCAGAGCGCCCGGCCGAACAACCGCGCCTCAGAGGCAGAGAGTCCTTCCCGCCGTCGGTAGAGCGCCGTTCGATCGAGTCCGAGAACGCTTCCGAGCAGGAGCTCCGCGTTGACGAGCGGGCTCTCCACCTCGTGGCGCTCGAGGTACCCGGCGGCGCGTCGAACGACCTCGGAGGGTTGCACGATCAGCCGTCCGCGAGCTGCGCCGCGCGCTCGGCGGACTGGAGCCGGTCGATCATCCCGTCCAGCTCCTCCCCGCCCTCGAGCACGTCCTGCAGCTGGTGCGACGTGAACTTGATCCGATGGTCGGTAACGCGGCCCTCCGGGAAGTTGTAGGTCCGGATCTTCTCGGCCCGCTCTCCGGTTCCGAGTTGAGCCTTGCGCGTCGCGGCCTCTTTCGCGTGGGCCTCGTCCTGGGCCTTCTGAAGGAGGCGCGCGCGGAGATAGCGCATCGCCTTCTCTTTGTTCTGCAGCTGCGAACGCTCCTCTTGACATTCGATCTTGATGCCGGTCGGCAGGTGGACGATCCTCACCGCCGAGTCGGTCGTGTTGACCGATTGCCCCCCGGGGCCCGAGGAGCGGTAGACCTCGATACGAAGATCCTCGGGCCGGAGCTCCACCTCCACCTCTTCGGCCTCGGCCAGGACCGCGATGGTCGCGGTCGAGGTGTGGATCCGTCCCTGCGCTTCGGTGACGGGCACCCGCTGCACACGGTGGACGCCGGACTCGTGCTTGAGACGCGTGTAGGCGTCCTTGCCGCGGACCTCCAACATCACATCCTTGAAGCCTCCGAGGTCACTGGGCGAGGACGAGATCACTTCCGTCTTCCACCGATGACGAGCGGCCAACTTGGAGTACATCTCGAAGAGTTCCCCGGCCCACAGAGCGGCCTCTTCACCGCCGGTCCCCGACCGCATCTCCATGATGAGATCCTTGCCGTCGTTGGGGTCTTTCGGGACCAAGAGGAACTCGAGCTCTGCTCGCAGCGCATCCGCCCGCTGCTCCGCCTTATCCGCCTCATCCTCGAAATAGGCGGCCATCTCCGGATCCGCCTCGGCCTTGCAGAGATCCCTCGCATCGCGAGCTTGGTCCCGAACCTCCTTGTAGGCCTTCCAGGGAACAACGATCTCGGTCAGCTCAGCGTAGATCCGCCCCAGGGTGCGCAACTTGTCCTGGTCCGAACCGGCCGTGGCCATCTCTTGGGCAACCGCCTCTTGCCGTGACTCGATATCTGCAAGCTTCGCCTCGGTTGCCGGTTCCATACCCTTGATTATCCACACGGCACGCCACAGTCCCGCGGCCCCGCGTCACACACTCGGTCGGTCGTTCAGCCTTCCAGATCGTCCGGCTCGTCGGCCTCGACGTCCAAGTCGAACTCGATGGGCGGGAGATCGCTGAACGCGGTGGCGACCCAGAGCTCCTCGTACCGGGGGTCGGGAGGGCTCTGAAGCGTCGCTTCGGACTCCGGCTCGCCGGACACGGCGGGCTCGATCACCGACTCGAGTTCGCTCGCAACGCCGAGCAAGCGGGACTGCATGAGTTGCAGCTGGTCGACGAGTGTTTCCCGGCGAGACGAAAGGGTCGATAGCACCCTGTCCGCCTCCTCCTGCGCGCGTTCGAGGAACTCCGACCCTTCCTGCCTGGCTTCTTCGGCGCGAGACTGTGCGTCAACACGGATCCGATCGGCCTCCGTTCGGGCCTCGCCGATCATCCGGCCTGACTCCGCATTAGCCTCCTCGACCAGGCGCTCAGCCTCTCTGTCAGCCGTGGCGAGCAGTCCCGCCATGCGCTGAGCGAACCGTTCGTATGGATCGATCTCGGGCGCTGAGGGCTCCGGGGCGAGCGACGGTGAGGTGCCGACGGAAAGACGAGCCTCTCGCAACTCCCGTTCGAGCGTTTCGACTTGGCTGGCTACCTGAGCGAGGTAGTCACGCACCTGATCGGCGTCATAGCCTCGACGGATGGTTGCG